>JAZUCP010000224.1:0-16755 GCA_045639165.1 Acetatifactor sp.
GACAATCTTCTGATCACCCGTCATATTGTGAAGCAGTATGGGAATGCAGCTTATAACAAAGAAAAAATGAATCTGATCAGCAGTATTGAGCCCGGGGTTATGGCGAAAACCGGAATGGAAACCGCAGAAATCATAAAAGGGATAGTGGAGGAAACCAAACCGGATGTATTGCTGGTGATCGATGCTCTGGCAGCCAGAAGTACAAAAAGGCTGAATAAAACCATTCAGATTACCAATACAGGGATTCAGCCGGGATCGGGCGTAAATAATCATAGAAGTGAGCTGACAAAAAATACCTTGAATGTGCCGGTTATCGCAATTGGGGTACCTACCGTGGTAGATGCCGCTACCATTGTCAGTGATGCGATTTCCAAATATCATAAGAATGATGATATACAGTATTTGGAGCAGCATGAAAACTTCTATAGAAATGCATTTTCTGAACTGAGAGATATGTATATGACGGGAAAAGATATCGATGCAGTCATTAAAAGAGTCAGCTTTACGATTTCGGAAGGAATCAATGCAGCACTGGAGCTGGAGGAATAGATCGTCAAATAGATTCATATATTACATCAATGAGAAGCTTGGGTGTAGAGATGGGAGAGGAAAAAGGATCTGGATTTTTGTATGTATTATGCCTCTTAGTTTTTTTGTGTGAGCTTACAATGATATCCTATACGGGGATACGCGTAATGTTTCCGATTTATATTTATGGAGACTATAAGGAAACAAGCCTGTGGGAAGAATTTACGGAGGAACAGGCCCGCTTCTTTTTTCCTTTATATCATCCCGAGGAAGAAAACCCTGTGGTGGAAAAAAGAAAGGATGTCTTTTTCGTAAAGGCTTTGGAGACAGAGGAAGTTTTGACCCTGGTAGATCTGGAAAATAGTGGGTTTAAAAAGGAACTGGATACGGAAGATTTTTTGGAAAAAATGCAGGAAGAAAATCAAAAGCTTGAAGTGCCGCAGATAGAGATTGTTTCTCCTATGGACGAAAACATGCCGGATAGGCAGCCGGAAACACAGGCACAAATGCAGCCGGAAACGCAGCCGGGAAAGCAGACCGCCATTACGTTAGAAGAGCTGGAGGATTATGAAACCTTGGTAAAACGGTTTTATACCATAGATTCTATTACGGGAATCGGTCCGGAGGAATTAAATGCCCGCAAATTAGGGAGTATGGATATGACCATAAAGCAAACACCGGACAAACCACAGATATTGATTTATCATACCCATTCTCAAGAAGGCTTTGCGGATTCTGTAGCGGGAGATGAGTCTACCACCATTATGGGGGCAGGGGAGCGGTTGAAGGCACTTTTGGAGGGCTATGGATACAATGTCATACATCATACGGGAAAGTATGATGTGAAAAGCAGGGATAGTGCTTATTCCAAAGCCCTTCCAGAAATCACTCGTTTGCTGGAAGAAAACCCGTCCATCGAGGTGGTAATAGATTTGCACAGAGATGCCATGGATGAAAATACTCGTTTGGTTATGGATTTAAATGGCCGGCCAACAGCAAGATTCATGTTTTTTAACGGCATTAGTCGAACCATCAAAAACGGGAAGATTGGCTATTTGTACAATGAGAATCTGGAAACCAACCTTGCCTTTTCCTTTCAGGCAAAATGGAAGGCGGAGGAATATTATCCAGGCCTGACCAGAAGAAATTATATCAATGCTTACCGTTACAATATGCATGTGTGTCCCAAGACCATGTTGATAGAGTTAGGAGCACAGAACAATACTTTGGAGGAGATCTTAAATGCCTGCGAGCCTCTTGCGCACATTTTACATATGGTATTGTCGGGAGAAGGATAAAATTTCTTGGAAAAATATTGCACCCTTTGGGGATTTCTGATACAATTTATATTTGACATATTCTGTGTATGTCCTTTGTGAAATTCGTAAGAAGGGGAATAGAAATGGCTGTTATCGACCAAAGTAAAATTCGTAATTTTTGTATTGTAGCACATATTGACCATGGTAAATCCACACTTGCAGACCGTATTATTGAGCATACAGGCTTGCTGACCAGCAGAGAAATGCAGGCCCAGGTTCTTGATAATATGGATCTGGAGCGAGAAAGGGGGATTACCATTAAGGCCCAGTCAGTGCGTACTGTTTATAAAGCGCAGAATGGAGAAGAATATATCTTCAATCTGATTGATACACCGGGACATGTGGACTTTAACTATGAGGTCAGCAGATCTCTGGCGGCTTGTGACGGAGCGATCCTGGTAGTGGATGCAGCACAGGGAATTGAAGCACAGACCTTAGCTAATGTATATCTTGCACTGGACCACAATCTGGACGTCTTTCCTGTGATCAACAAGATCGACTTGCCCAGTGCGGAACCGGAGCGTGTGCAGGAAGAGATCGAGGATGTGATCGGAATCGAAGCACATGATGCACCTTTGATTTCAGCAAAGAATGGAATCAATATTGAAGCGGTTCTGGAGGCAATTGTGGAGAAGATCCCGGCACCGGTTGGCAATCCGGAGAATCCTTTACAGGCATTGATCTTTGACTCCGTATATGACCCATACAAGGGTGTTATCGTGTTCTGCCGTATTATGGAAGGTACTGTAAAGAAGGGTACCAGAATCCGTATGATGGCTACAGGAGCAGTGGAAGAAGTTGTGGAAGTGGGATATTTCGGTGCAGGACAGTTTATTCCCTGTGAGGAGCTTTCCGCAGGTATGGTAGGATATTTGACAGCTTCTATTAAAAATGTAAAGGATACGGCTGTAGGTGATACAGTAACGGATGACCGGAATCCATGTGCGGAAGCCCTTCCCGGATATAAGAAAGTAAATTCTATGGTATATTGCGGTATGTATCCCGCAGACGGTGCCAAGTATCCGGATTTAAGAGACGCCCTTGAAAAGCTGCAGTTAAATGATGCTTCCTTAAATTATGAACCGGAAACTTCAGTTGCATTGGGATTTGGTTTCCGATGTGGTTTCCTGGGCTTGCTCCATCTGGAGATTATCCAGGAGCGTTTGGAGCGAGAATACAATCTGGATCTGGTTACTACTGCACCCAGCGTAGTTTATAAGGTGCACAAGACCGATGGGGAAGTGATCGAATTGACGAACCCAACCAATCTTCCGGACCCAGCAGAGATTGAATATATGGAGGAACCCATTGTCAGTGCGGAGATCATGGTGACCCAGGAATTTATCGGCTCTATTATGGAGCTTTGTCAGGAAAGACGGGGCCGCTATCTGGGAATGGAGTATATCGAAGCCAATCGTGCCATTCTTCGCTATGAGCTTCCTTTAAATGAAATTATTTATGATTTCTTTGATGCATTAAAGTCACGTTCCAGAGGATATGCGTCCTTTGATTATGATTTAAAGGGATATGAAGAGTCCAAGCTGGTTAAGCTGGATATTCTGGTTAATAAAGAAGAAGTGGATGCATTATCCTTCATTGTGCATGCAGAATCCGCCTATGAAAGAGGCCGCAAGATGTGTGAAAAGTTAAAAGAAGAGATTCCGAGACATCTCTTTGAAATCCCCATTCAAGCAGCGGTAGGCGGTAAGATCATTGCCAGAGAAACCGTAAAGGCAATGCGCAAGGACGTATTGGCAAAATGTTACGGTGGTGATATCACTCGTAAGAAGAAGCTTCTGGAAAAACAGAAGGAAGGTAAGAAGCGTATGCGCCAGGTGGGTAATGTAGAAATCCCTCAGAAGGCCTTTATGAGCGTTCTGAAACTGGACGATAAACGTTAATGACCAAAACAAAAGGATTGTGAAATGAAAAAAGAACTGGAAATCTATATTCACATTCCTTTTTGTGTACAAAAATGCAAATATTGTGATTTCCTGTCCGGTCCGGGATCGGAAGAGACCAAGGAACGGTATATGGAAGCCCTATGTCGGGAAATTTGTGAACGAAGCAACGAGTATCGGGAGTATCATATTGCCTCCATATTTATGGGAGGGGGGACACCTTCTTGCGTCAAGCCGGAATGGATGGAAAGGGTGCTTGGAATCCTTCGGGAGCACTACGATCTGGATATTGATACAGAAATTAGTATGGAGATGAATCCGGGGACTGTAAACAGACAGGCCTTGGAAGTCTACTACAAGGCCGGAATCAACCGGCTAAGTATGGGGCTTCAGTCTGTCAGAGCACAGGAGCTTAAGCTGCTTGGAAGAATCCATAGCTACGAACAATTTTTAGAAGCCTATTTTACTGCAAGGGAAATAGGCTTTTTGAATATCAATGTGGATCTGATGAGTGGGCTGCCCGGACAGACAACCGCAGATTATCTGGAGAGTCTGGAAAAGGTCACATCCCTTATCCCATCTCCGGAGCATATCTCGGCTTACAGTCTGATCATAGAGGAAGGGACTCCTTTTGGGGATGCCTATGAAAGAAAGCAACTGGAGCTTCCCGATGAAGAGACAGACCGGGAGATGTATGAAATCACAAGAACATTTTTGGCTCAAAAAGGATATGAACGATACGAAATATCGAATTATTCTAAAAAAGGTTATGCCTGCAGACATAATGTGGGATATTGGCGTAGGAAAAATTATGTAGGCTTTGGAATCGGTGCGGCATCTTTAGTGGAGGATGTGAGATTCTGCAATGAAAGAGATCTGGATGCCTATATCCGGGACCCACTGGCATGCAGAACTCAGGCAGAACAGCTTGACCTAAAGGACCAGATGGCAGAAACGATGTTTCTGGGACTGCGTATGACAGAAGGTGTTTCAAAACAGGCTTTTGCAGACAGATTCGGCTGTTCCATGGATTCTATATATAGGCGTGTAATTGACAAACATAGGAAAGACGGACTGCTGCAGGTATCGGACGAGTATGTCAGCCTGACCCTAAAAGGAATGGATGTAAGTAATTATGTTATGGTAGATTTTTTAGAACCTTAACTGTCCCATGCACATAGAATGGAGGTAAGAGAATCCTACGGAGGTTTTTGGTTGAAAACATTTGAAAAACCCTTGACCGCAGGAGAAGAGGCAGAAATTCTAAGGAGACTGAAGGATGGAACGTCATTACAGGCAAAAGAAGCGAAGGAGATCTTGATAGAAAAGAATTTAAGGCTTGTAGCACATGTAGTGAAAAAATATCAAAATGTGGATGAGGATCAGGAGGATTTGATATCCATTGGTTGTATCGGGTTGATCAAGGCAATAGATACCTTTGATGTGAACAGGGGGCGACTGGCCACGTATGCCTGTCGCTGTATTGATAATGAGATATTGATGATGCTTCGGAACAAAAGGAAAAAATCAAAGGAGATATCCTTATATGAGCCCATAGGCCAGGATAAGGAGGGCAATGAAATTCATCTGTTGGATGTGTTGGAGCAGGATCAGCGGGATATTGTGGATGAGATGGAGCTGCAAAGTATGAAACAAAAGCTCCTGGAGGGGTTGAATACATGCTTAAGTCCAAGGGAGCAGGAGATTTTGGTACTAAGATACGGTCTGGACGGAGCAGAAGAGAAAACTCAGAATCAAGTAGGAGAGATGTTTGGAATATCCAGAAGCTATGTAAGCCGGCTGGAGAAAAAAGCATTGCAAAAATTGTATGCATTTTTAAATGCGGAAACATAAGGAAATGTCAAAAGGCAGAATTTATAGAAATTATAAATTCTGCCTTGCTTATTGCAGGAAAATAAATTATATTATAGATAAGTATATATTATAAGTATAAAAAGGAGAAATATATGTATAGTTCAATTCTGACAGCTTGTATCCGGGGGATGGAGGCCACAATGGTTCACGCGGAGGTGGATATTTCCAACGGTTTGCCTGGTTTTTCGTTGGTAGGTTCATTGGGTAATGAAGTGAAGGAGGCAAAGGAGAGAGTTCTTGTTGCACTGAAAAATGTGGGTTTTTCCATACCACCCAACAAAATAACAGTGAATCTTTCGCCTGCCAATATTCGTAAGGAAGGAACGGGATTTGATGTGCCCATTGCTATCGGGCTTCTGCAGGCCATGGGATGTTTTGAGGCAAGAAATCTGGAAAATATGCTTTTTGTGGGAGAACTTGGATTGAATGGGGAGGTTAAGCCTGTAAAAGGCGTATTGCCCATTGTGAGGGAGGCTGCAAGGAATGGTGTAAAATGTTGCTTTGTGCCGTATGAGAATCGGATGGAAGGCAGTATGATCAGCGGGATCGATGTAAGAGGCGTGGAGTCCATCAGTGATCTGGTGGTATATCTGCAGCAGCCTGTAAAAGCCAAGGCAAAAGGTATCCTTCCGGTTTGTAAAATCACCTATGAAGAGCTAAAAAATATAAATAGGGACGAAAATACTCTGGATTTTTCCCAGGTGAAGGGGCAGGCCATGGCCAAAAGGGCGGCGGAAATCGCCGCGGCAGGATTTCATAACCTTCTCATGTCCGGAGCTCCGGGAGGCGGAAAGAGTATGATCGCCAAAAGAATAGCAGGTATTTTGCCGGAATTGTCTGAGGAGGAGTGTCTGGAGGTGTCCGCAGTCTATAGTGTGGCGGGGCAGTTGAATCCGGTAAAGCCTTTGGTGTTAAGTAGGCCCTTTGTCAGTCCTCATCATACTGCCACCTATTCTTCCTTGGTGGGCGGAGGTGCAAAGGGAAGGCCGGGAGCCATATCTCTGGCACATAGAGGGGTGTTGTTTCTGGATGAGATGACGGAGTTTCCAAGACCGGTTTTGGAATGCTTAAGACAACCCCTGGAGGAACGTCAGATCGTACTTTCCAGAAATTTCGGGACTTTTATTTATCCGGCAGATTTTATGCTTGTATGTGCCATGAATCCTTGTAAATGCGGGTATTATCCGGATCGAAACCGCTGTAATTGTACTGCCAGTGAATTACAGCAGTATAGAAGTAAGATATCCGGACCCTTGCTAGATCGAATCGACCTTTATGTGGAAACAACAGAGGTGGATCTCTTTCATCTGGATGCCGCGCATAAGGAGGAAAGCTCTCAGGTTATTCGGGATCGGGTGATCAAAGCAAGGGAGTGGCAAAAGGAGCGCTTCCGCAATACCAGATGTACTTATAACAGTGATATGAATGGGGAGGATGTGGAAAAATATTGTGTGCTGGGTGGGGCGGAGAAAAAGCTGATGGAAACGGCCTATAAAAAAATGCAGTTTAGTGCCAGATCCTATCACAGAGTATTAAAGGTGGCAAGAACCATTGCGGATCTGGATGGAAAGGAAGAAATCCGCATCCCTCATTTAAGTGAGGCATTATCTTATCGAATGATGGAGAGGAAGGCGTAAAGTTAGAAATTATGGATAAATATGTATTTTGGCTTGACAATATCAGATTGAGTGACCGGGAGAAGGTCCGGCTTGTTGAGGCTTTTCATAGCTGTGAAGGGGTTTATTATGCTAAGGAAAAGTATCTGCAGTATATTCTGGAGGAGGAAAAGGTGAAAACGCTCTGCAATAGTAAAATCCAGTGGGATTTGGAGCAAAAGTGGGAAGTACTTCAAAAAGATCATATTCGTATGACCATGGTTTATGCACCGGAATATCCACTGAAGCTAAAGCAGATTCCGAATCCCCCCTTTTGCCTGTATTTCAGGGGCAGGCTTCCGGAGGAAGCATTGCCTGCCGTTGCAGTCATCGGAGCAAGACAGTGCTCGGAATATGGCAGGTATGTGGCCCGGGAATTGGGAAGATGCATGGGGGAGAATCAGATTCAGGTAATCAGTGGCATGGCCGCGGGCATTGACGGGATCAGTCAATCAGCGGCAATACAGGCAGGCGGAACTTCTTTTGGGGTATTGGGTTGTGGAGTGGATGTATGTTACCCTAAGAGCAATCAGGAATTGTATGAGGATTTGATCCGCTCCGGCGGGATATTGTCCGCCTATCCCCCGGGAACACAGCCTTTAAAACAGTTGTTTCCACCCAGAAACCGGATCGTCAGCGGATTGTCCGATGTACTGGTGGTCATCGAGGCAAGGCAGAAAAGCGGAACATCAATCACAGTGGAGATGGCTTTGGAGCAGGGAAAGGACATTTATGCAGTGCCCGGAAGAGTGACAGACCGGTTAAGTGACGGCTGCAATAAAATGCTGCGGGAAGGGGCCTATGTATTTTTATCCCCGGAGGATTTTTTGAAGGAATTGGAGCAACTGTTACCGGAGAAGATGAAGCGTGTCGAGGAAAATAAGAAGAAAGATTGGATACGGGCCGTTCGAGATACTAAAGAGGAACCCGGACAGGAAGATATTTGTGTGAAGGACGGGGAAAAATTGTTGGCGGTACTGGATTTTTATCCCCAATACATAGATGTGATCGCCCTGAGACTGGAAAAAGAGTACGGGATAAAAATGCCCATTATGGAATTAAATGCCTTACTGGTGCAAATGAGTCTGTGGGATGAAGTAAAACAGGAAGCTCCCGGATGGTTTTCCAGAAATAGTGGAAATGGAATCTGAATTGTGTTACAATAAAATCTATGGTATAAAATATAGTATTGAGGCGTATTGCCGGGAGGTTTTATATGTATCGTAATCATACAAAGGTTGTGCAGATCGAGGACAGAGTGATCGGTGGCGGAAATCCCATCCTGATTCAGTCCATGACAAATACAAAAACAGAAAATGTAGAGGCCACAGTAGCTCAGATTTTAGAATTGGAAAAAGCCGGCTGTGAGATCATTCGATGTACGGTGCCTACTTTGGAGGCGGCTAAAGCATTGGCAGAGATTAAAAAGCAGATTCATATTCCGCTGGTGGCAGATATTCATTTTGATTACAAGATGGCCATTGCTGCTATGGAGAATGGTGCGGATAAGATTCGTATTAATCCGGGGAATATCGGCAGCATTGATCGGGTAAAAGCGGTGGTAGATGTGGCCAAGGAAAGGAATATTCCCATCCGAGTGGGGGTTAACAGTGGTTCTCTGGAGAAGAATCTGGTAGAAAAATATCATGGTGTTACAGCAGAAGGAATCGTGGAAAGTGCCCTGGATAAGGTTAGGATCATTGAGGATCTGGGATATGATAATCTGGTGATCAGTATTAAGTCTTCGGATGTATTGATGTGTGTGAAGGCCCATGAGCTTCTGGCAGATCAGACGGTTTACCCATTACATGTGGGAATTACCGAATCCGGTACGGTACAAAGCGGTAATATTAAGTCTGCAATCGGCCTGGGAATCATCTTAAATCAGGGAATCGGTGATACCATTCGTGTATCTCTTACTGGAAACCCAGTGGAGGAGATCAAGTCTGCCAAATTGATTCTCCGTACATTGGGACTTCGTAAGGGCGGTATTGAAGTGGTTTCCTGTCCTACCTGTGGCAGAACCCAGATTGACCTGATCGGTCTGGCTACAAAGGTAGAAAAGCTGGTGGAAGACTATCCTCTGGATATTAAGGTAGCTGTAATGGGCTGTGTAGTAAATGGCCCCGGTGAGGCGAAGGAGGCTGATCTTGGTATTGCAGGCGGCATCGGAGAAGGGCTTTTGATTAAAAAAGGAAATGTCATCAAAAAGGTGCCGGAGGATCAATTGCTTCAGACATTAAAAGATGAATTGGATAATTGGATTTAAAGGAGAATCATAGTGGGAAAACCATTTTTTGAAGTATTCCCTTCTCTTAAGCTTGATAATAAAGTCCGTGATATTATGGAACAGACTACTGTAGAAAAAGTGACGGCTACCAAGAGAAAGGATTTTTTGCGGGTTTATGTGAAAAGCAGCCGTCTGATCTACAAGCAGGATATTTGGGAAACAGAGCGTCAGATCAAGAACCAGCTCTTTCCAAATGCCAATATGACGGTTAAAATATATGAGAAATTCGAGCTCTCAGCACAGTATACTCCGGAAAAACTGATGGATGTATATAAGGACTGTATCCTGGAGGAAATGAGAGCTTACGGACATGTGGAATATAATATGTTCAAAACGGCGGATATCAGTTATCCGGCAGTGAACAGTATGATTTTAATGCTGGAGGATACGGTCATAGCCAAAAGCAAGGAAGAGGATATGATTCATATTCTGGAGAAAATCCTGGTGGAGCGATGCGGCTTCTCCCTGGCTATCCGTGTACAGTATAAAGAAGCGGTAGAAGGTAAATTTGCCAAAGAGGATGAGATGCGTCTGGCCATGGAGGTGGCGCAGATCACTCAAAGAGTAAAGATGGCAGAAAATGAGATGGCCGGAGGAAGTAAGCAGTCCGAAGGCGACGGTAAAGGGGAGCAGTTTGTACAGCCCAAAGAAGTGGAGGAGACTGGGAAGAAAGGGACTGACAAAAAAGCGCCTGATAAAAAAGCATCTGAGAATTCTGCCGGCAGTAAAGGGACCGGAGAGCAAAAAGCATTTGAGAAAAATCCTGGTGAGAAGAAGTTTGGTGAATTTAAAAAGAGTGATTTTGGAAGAAGTGTGAAGCGTTCCGACAATCCGGATGTGATCTATGGCAGGGATTTTGAAGAACCATCCATGAAGATTGAAGAAATTCTTGGTGAGATGGGAGAGGTCGTGATCCGGGGTAAGATCCTGAATCTGGAGAAGAAGGAGATCCGAAATGAAAAGACCATTCTGATCTTTGATATTACGGACTTTACGGATACCCTTACAGTTAAAATGTTTGCAAAAAATGAGCAGGTGGATGAGATCTGTGCCGGTGTGAAGCCCGGAGCTTTTATTAAGCTGAAGGGTATCAGTATGGTTGATAAATTTGACCATGAGCTGACAATCGGTTCTATTGCGGGAATCAAAAAGATTCCGGATTTTACTTCCAGTCGTATGGATAAAGCTCCCCATAAACGTGTGGAGCTTCATTGTCATACCAAAATGAGCGATATGGATGCGGTGGCGGAAGCCAAGGATCTGGTAAAGAGAGCCTACAAATGGGGACATAAAGCGATTGCAATTACAGATCATGGTGTGGTGCAGGGCTTTACCGATGCCAATCATGTGTGGGATGATCTGTGGAAGGCAGAAAAGGGCAAGCGAAAAGAAGCGGGAGATGAGAATCCGGATAAGCAGGACTTCTTCCGGATCATTTATGGCTGCGAAGGATATCTGGTGGACGATTCCAAGGAGATCGTGACCAATGATAACGGAGCAGATCTGAATGCGGATTTTGTGGTATTTGATATTGAAACCACCGGTTTTTCACCTATTAAGAATAAAATTATTGAGATTGGTGCTGTGAAAATACAAAATGGGGAAATTACAGACAGATTTTCCACATTTGTCAATCCACAGGTACCCATTCCTTTTGAAATAGAAAAGCTGACAGGTATCTCCGATCAGCAGGTGGTGGATGCTCGGACCATAGAAGAGGTGTTGCCACAGTTCTTGGAATTTTGCGGAGACAGTATATTGGTGGCACACAATGCCAATTTTGATATGAGCTTTATTATTGAAAATGCCTCCAGATTGGGATATCCAACTCGGTATACCTATGTGGATACAGTGGGTATTGCACGAGTGCTGCTGCCGAACCAGGCAAAGCATACCTTGGATGCAGTAGCCAAAACACTGGGCGTATCCTTGGAAAATCATCACAGAGCAGTGGACGATGCGGAAGCAACGGCTCATATATTTGTGAAAATGATTCCTATGCTGCGAGAAGTAGGAGCAGAAACCTTAAAACAGGTGAATGAGATGGGAGCCAGCAGTCCGGAGCTGATCAGAAAGCTTCCCACTTATCATATTATTCTGCTGGCAAAAAATGATTTGGGACGAATTAATCTGTACCGTTTGGTTTCCGCCTCCCATCTGGATTATTTTAGTAGAAGACCCCGAATTCCCAAAAGTCTTTTGATGAAATATAGGGAGGGAATCATTATCGGAAGTGCCTGTGAAGCGGGAGAATTGTATCAGGCAATTCTGAATGAAAAATCAGAAGCGGAAATTGCGGGCATTGTGAACTTCTATGATTACCTTGAGGTTCAGCCCAGCGGTAATAATCAGTTTATGATTGAATCGGAAAAAATCACAAATGTGAATTCTTTAGAGGATGTAAAAAATCTGAATCGTAGGATTGTAAAGCTGGGAGAACAGTACCATAAGCCGGTAGTGGCTACCTGTGATGTGCATTTTATGGATCCAGAGGATGAGGTTTATCGCCGGATCATTATGGCAGGTAAAGGTTTTGCCGATGCAGATAATCAGGCACCTTTATATTTACATACCACGGAGGAAATGCTGGAGGAATTTGCCTATTTGGGAGCAGAGAAGGCGAAGGAGATCGTCATTACCAATACCAATATGATTGCGGATATGGTAGAAACCATTGCCCCCGTAAGACCGGACAAATGTGCTCCCGTCATTGAAAACAGTGATAAAACCCTAACGGATATCTGCTATAACAGAGCACATGAAATCTACGGGCCGGATCTGCCGGAAATTGTAGAGGCCAGATTGCAGAGAGAATTAAACTCCATTATTTCTAACGGTTTTGCGGTAATGTATATTATTGCTCAAAAGCTGGTGTGGAAGTCCGTAGAAGATGGATACCTGGTAGGATCCAGAGGTTCCGTAGGATCTTCCTTTGTGGCAACCATGGCGGGTATTACGGAGGTAAATCCGCTGGCGCCCCATTATTATTGCAGTGAATGCCATTATGTGGATTTTTACAGTGAGCATGTAAAAAAATATGCAGATATGGGTGCTGCCGGAATCGATATGCCGGATATGGATTGCCCGGTTTGCGGAAAGCCCTTGTGTAAAGATGGTTTTGATATTCCTTTCGAAACCTTCCTGGGATTTAAGGGGGATAAGGAGCCGGATATTGACTTGAACTTTTCTGGGGAATATCAGTCCAAGGCTCATAAATATACAGAAGTTATCTTTGGCGCAGGACAAACTTTCCGTGCGGGAACCATTGGTACCCTGGCGGATAAAACTGCATTTGGATATGTGAAGAATTATTTTGAAGAACGTGGAAAACATAAGAGGGGATGCGAAATAGCCAGACTGTCCGTAGGATGTACCGGTGTCAGAAGAAGTACCGGCCAGCATCCGGGTGGTATTATTGTATTGCCTATCGGACAGGATATTAATTCCTTTACACCGGTTCAGCATCCGGCCAATGATATGACCACGGAGACGGTTACCACCCATTTCGATTATCACTCCATTGACCACAACCTATTAAAGCTGGATATACTGGGACACGATGATCCTACTATGATTCGTATGCTGCAGGATTTGACGGGAGTGGATCCTGTTACCATTCCTCTGGATGATAAAAAGGTAATGTCCTTATTCCAGAGTACGGAGGCATTGGGGGTTACACCGGAGCAGATCGGCGGAACAAAGCTGGGAGCCCTGGGAATTCCAGAGTTTGGTACGGACTTTGCGATGCAGATGGTAATCGATGTTAAGCCCCAGAGCTTTTCGGATCTGGTGCGTATTGCAGGGCTTTCCCATGGTACGGACGTATGGCTGGGTAATGCACAGACCCTGATTCAGGAAGGAAAGGCTACCATTTCCACTGCCATTTGTACACGAGACGATATTATGACCTATCTGATCCGTATGGGTGTGGAAGCGGATGCATCCTTTAAGATCATGGAGGCAGTGCGTAAAGGTGTGGTAGCAAAGGGAAAAAGTGATAAATGGCCGGAGTGGAAGGCGGATATGCTGGCACATAATGTACCGGACTGGTATGTATGGTCCTGTGAAAAGATAAAGTATATGTTCCCTAAGGCCCATGCAGTAGCTTATGTTATGATGGCCTGGAGAATTGCCTATTGTAAGATTTATCACCCACTGGCTTATTATGCGGCGTATTTTAGTATTCGTGCCAAAGCATTTTCCTACGAATTAATGTGCCAGGGACAGAAGCATGTGGAAAGTATTATGGCGGATTACAAAAAAAGGTCGGATTCTCTTTCCAACAAGGAAAAGGATGCCTACAGTGATATGAGAATTGTACAGGAGATGTACGCCAGAGGCTTTGATTTTATGCCCATTGATATTTTTACCGCACATGCAAGGAATTTCCAGATTATAGATGGTAAGATCATGCCTTCTTTGAGCAGTATAGATGGTATGGGAGAAAAAGCTGCAGATCAGGTGGTGGAAGCAGCTAAAGACGGTCCTTTCTTGTCGAAAGACGATTTTAGGGAGCGTACGAAGGTGTCAAAAACCGTAGTGGAATTGATGGATACACTGGGACTTTTGGGAAATCTTCCGGAGTCAAATCAGATCAGTTTGTTTGATTTTGTTTACTAGGAAAGGATTGCTTTATGGAATGTAAAGAATTTGAAAAAAGAATTCCGGATTTTATCAAGAAACGGTTGGATTATGTTACCTTGAAATCCTTTGCAGAGCATGTGGAAGTATGTCCCAAATGCAGGGAAGAATTGACCATTCAGTTTTTGATCGATGAGGGTCTGGCGCGTCTGGAAGAAGGAAGTGCTTTCGACTTATCCAATGAGCTGCGGAAACGGATTAACGAGGCGGAGAAGAAAATTCAGCGAAACGACCGGGTGATCAAAGGCGGCGTGCTTTTGGAATATGTAGCCATGGCAGTGATCGCAGCAGTAATATTTACCATTATCTTAATGTAAGAGGTTATCTATGAGTGAAAAATTAGTATTGATTGATGGACACAGTATATTGAATAGGGCTTTTTACGGAATCCCCATTTTGAGCAATTCCAAAGGCCTTCATACCAATGCTATTTATGGATTTTTAAATATTTTATTTAAGATTCTGGAGGAAGAAAAGCCGGATTATCTGGCGGTTGCCTTTGATGTGCATGCCCCCACCTTCCGGCACAAATTGTATGATGCATACAAGGGTACCCGAAAGCCCATGCCTGTAGAGTTAAAAGAACAGGTGCCGATGATGAAGGAAGTCTTAAAAGCCATGAATATTGTGATCATGGAGCAGCCCGGACTGGAAGCGGATGATATTATGGGAACCCTGGCAAAGAAAGCGGAAGCTGACGGTGTAGAGGTAAGTCTGGTATCCGGTGACAGAGATCTTTTGCAGATTGCTTCGGAGCATATTAAAATCCGTATCCCCAAGACAAAGCCAACGGGTACGGAGATCGAGAATTATTATGCCAAGGATGTGGAAGCGGCTTATCAGGTGACTCCCACACAGTTTATTGAATTGAAAGCGCTTATGGGGGATACGGCGGATAATATTCCCGGTGTGCCTAAGGTAGGAGAGAAAACGGCTACGGCATTAATGGTGGAATATGGCTCTATTGAGAATATCTATGCCCATTTGGAGGAAATCTCCAAAAAGAGCATTCGGGAATCCTTGCGGGAAAATCGTGCCCTTGCGGATCTGAGCAAGGAACTGGCAACCATTAAAACGGATTGTGAGCTGGATCTGCCCTATCAAGAGGCAAAGGCAGAAGGATATTATACCAGAGAGGCCTATCAGTTGTTTAAACAGCTGGAATTTAAGAATATGCTCGGTCGTTTTGAAGAGCAGGATACTCAGACCAAGGATGATGTGAAGAATGGGTTTGTACTTGTAGAAGATAGAGCGGCCTTTTTGAAATTGTTAAGTCAGGCGGCGAAGGAGAAAAAAGAGGTTGGTTTACTGGCAGTGAATGAAGCAGATGGGGTGAACCAAACCTGTGATTTGTGCGGCGTTGCACTGGCATTGCAGGACGGAAGCTGCTATTTTTACTATCAGGAAGAGGCGGCAGAAGAAAATTATCAGTTATCCCTGTTTGAAACCTTTGCGGAAAAACAGCAGGATACAGAGTTAGAGGATGGGATTTATCAGCTTTCAAAGCAATGTCCTATAGTGACTTTGGATATTAAAAAACAATATAAATATTTTGAAAAAGAGGATACCGTAGGGTACTTTGATGCCATTATCGGGGCTTATCTGTTAAATCCGTTAAAGAATGATTATGATGGGGAAGCCATTGCTAATGAGCATCTGAATCTGGTGATCCCGGGATGGAAGGAAACCTTTGGTAAAAAGACCATTCGGGAAGCTGCAAAAGAGGATTTAAAAAAGCTGGCAGAGTATTTTATGTATCAGGTATATGTAGCTTTGGAATCCGGTAAGATCCTTCGGGAGAAGCTGGCTGAAACCAATATGCTGCTGCTTATGAATGAGATCGAAATGCCCCTGTCCTTGGTGCTTTACGATATGGAACGGGAAGGCATCGCTGTAAAAAGAGAGGAATTAAAGGATTACGGAGAAGCATTGACCAGCCGGATCGAGGAACTGGAAAGAGAAATTCACAGGCAGGCAGGGAAAGAATTTAACATCAATTCTCCGAAACAGTTGGGAGAGATTCTGTTTGAGCATATGCAGATACCCGGTGGAAAGAAGACCAAAACAGGCTATTCTACGGCAGCAGATGTACTGGAAAAATTGGCACCGGATTATCCGGTTATTAACGATATTTTGGAATACAGAGGTCTGACCAAATTAAAATCTACCTATGCAGATGGATTGGCAGCCTATATCAGTGATCAGGGAAGGATTCATACCACATTGAATCAGACTATCACTGCAACGGGAAGAATCAGCTCCACAGAACCCAATCTTCAGAATATCCCAGTTCGTATGGAATTGGGAAGATTAATCCGTAAGGTATTTGTACCAAGGGATGGATTTGTGTTTATGGATGCGGATTATTCCCAGATTGAGCTGCGTGTTCTGGCACATATGTCCGGAGACGAGGAGTTGATAGAGGCTTACCGAACAGAGCAGGATATTCATAGAATCACCGCATCTAAGGTGTTCGGAATTCCTTTTGAAGAGGTAACACCGTTGCAGAGAAGAAATGCAAAAGCCGTTAACTTTGGTATTGTTTA
>JAZUCP010000225.1:0-8366 GCA_045639165.1 Acetatifactor sp.
TTTCCTTTGAAAATTATGTCATGGATAACAACGATCTTGTTTCCATCCAAATCTTCTACTACATTTACTTTTCTTTGCATAAAAATATCCTCCTACAAAATGTTATACTTTCATTTTGTAGGAGGATTCTGTGTTTGTCATTCCAGCTGTGCTTTAATTTTATGCTACCAGCCCCCTATTAAATTGTTTATAGTAAGCATACAATCTTCTGGTTCTTGGGTTTTCTATTATAACAATTGGCTCCGATATAATTGCCTTTCTATTTCCACAAATAATATCATCTATTGACACTTGAAGGAATTGGCTCAACGCATAGAGATTGTCAATTGTAGGCATATTTAGACCGTTAAACCAATTATATACAGTTTGTATGCTTCCAAGATTTAAGAATTCTTTTATGTCTTTCGGAGTAATACCTCGCTTGTCCATGATTCTGTGGAGATTGACTCCGGTTTCTCTGAGGTTGATTGTTGGGAACATGTTACACTTCCTTTCTGCTAAATCAACACCACAAGTGCATCATAAAAATAATGCATCTCATCTTTACTATTTTACGGTTGCTTCTATTCTTCGTTTTAGCCTATCAATTAGTTCTTCTTCGTCTTTCCATACAATCATAGACTTCTGATCAATATCAAAGTGAGGTTTCTTTTTCTTACTCTTACTTCTAAAACTAGAATCCTTACAACAAACAATTACTTCTTTACCAAGTGCCTGTGCATATCCGGCTTCATAATAGGCTCCGTAATTAGGAACTGTAATATCCACAACCACAAACTTACTTCTACTTATTTCATATAATATTTCTGGAACAATCTGATTGTTATGTTCTTTTTCATCAATGACTAGTGCGGGTGCTGATGGTGGCATCGGTGTTGAAGTCGCCTCCGATATTACTACCGTCGGTACCGCCAAAGTAAGTGACTGTCTGCCGTATCTGTTCCAGATAATTTGTCAGTACATATAAAATTAGCATTCTGACAGCTTATCCCAGCCACCACTCATAAATCTCCCGATAGGGATTTTTGGTGGCCAATCCTATCTTCACTACTTTTCCTTCCCGGCAGGCAAAAGCAGTCTGCAACACTGCAAATCCCTCCTGCATCTCCTGCGGGGTCATTTTTTTAGCAATTGTAGCATGTGGCAGCCAGTGAAAAGGCTGATAATATTTGCTGATTTTGACATCCTTCAGGCTCTTTACGGATGCATGTATCTCCTCCGACATCTTTTGAAGATACTGGTTGAGCACCGGCGCCAGATACAGTACTCCATTTGGAAGTACCCCTATACTGACCCACTGCAGAATGCCCTTTTGCAGTCCGGCAATACATTCCTCCAGACCAGCAACCACCTCTGCCTCATCTTCTGTCTCAAAGGCAGAAACTGTAATATGGGGCGGTACATGATGATCAAGCATAAAGGTATTACCGCAGCAATTCGCCACTGCCTCCATATAAGTCCGAAAAATTTTATCCGTTTTTTCATCGAAATAGATTGATATCAGGTATTGCATGGTTCTACTCCTTTTTGTACGGCACTCTAGCAGCCGGTACCACTTTAGAGGCAGGATCTGTGTGCACTGACTGATCATCAAAGAAGATATTGGCTCCAAAGGCTTTGAGCACTTCACTTTTTTCAATTCCACCCATAAAGAACGCTTCGTCAATACGGATATCCCACGCACGAAGTGTACGGATCACTCGTTCATGAGCCGGTGCATTCCTGGCCGTTACCAATGCAGTTCTGATGGGAACAGTCTCTCCCTCAAATCCCTGCTGAATAGCAGAAATGGTTTTTAGTAGCTTTGCGAAAGGACCTTCCGGCAAGGGCTTTTGTGCATTTTTATGCTCATGTGCGGCAAAGGCCTCCAGTCCTTGGGTCTGATATATTTTCTCCGATTCATCGGAAAAGATGACCGCATCTCCATCGAAAGCAATCCTAATCTGATCAATATCTTCCTGGGGATTAATCGGCAATTCCGAATGCGAACAAATAATGCCCGCTGCCACATTGGCATTAATGGCCTCCTGTACATCCTTTTCATCTGCAGAGAGGAAGAGGTCTGTACGAAACGCATTCAGATATGGAGCCAAAGACGCACCGCTTACCAATGCTGCCCGACTGATCTGAAGTCCGTAATGTTCGATAGAATTAAAGATCCGCAGGCTGGTGTCCGTACTGTTCTTGGACATAATTATGATCTCGGTCAAATACCGTCCGTCTGCATTTAATTTATGTAAGGCTTTGATCAACGGAAATGCGGCTCCAGGTTTTAAAATATCCTTTTCATGAGCCCGCTGGTACTCGGAATAGGCTTTCAAGCCTTCTTTTTCAAAGATCTCATTTTCTTCTTCCAGGTCAAACAATGCTCTGGAGGAGATTCCCACTACTAATTTATCATCCAATTTTAAAGCCATATTCTTCCCTCCTTGGTAAAGTTTTATCTTTATATATAGTATATCAAACCATGGTGTCCAATAAAACCACCCGCCTCAATCCTCCAGCCATTTTTCTAAACAAGCAAGTACTTCTCTCTTATAAAGAACACCATCCACACAGTAGCTGATACCGTGACCGGCGTTCTTTACGAAAACAATCCGTTTTTCACATGTACAGGCATCATAGCATTGCCTGCTCATATCGCAGGGCACAAACCGATCATCATCACCATGAATAAATAAAATAGGAATCTTACATCTCTTAACAGCATTTATGGCCGCAGCAGCTTCCATATCCACTTTCCCGAAAATCCTTCCACTTAGCCTTGCCACAGGATACAAAATACCTGCCGGAAGCTTTAAGGACTTCATCACACATTTTAAGATTTCACCGGGAGCCGAATAAGGGCAGTCTGCCAGAATGCATCTTACATTATCCGGCAGTTCCAAATCCGATGCCATCAGCACAGTCGCAGCTCCCATGGATATTCCGGCCAGAACAATCTGTACATTTTTCCCTTGTTCCTTCACCAGATAATCAATCCACTGAAGCACATCATATCTTTCCCGAACACCGAATGTGATGGTTTTTCCTTCACTTCTTCCATGGGCTCTTTGATCCACCATCAGAAGATTGTATCCATGTTCCTGACACAACGCAAAGATACCATTTCCATCCCGGACACTGCTGCTGCGATATCCATGAAAAAATAAAATAACAGGAGCATCCTGATATAATTCATAATAACGTCCGTATAATTTCAACCCATCATAGGATATAATCCATACTTCCTGAAAAGCCTCCGGAAGCATTCTTTCAATCCCTTTTAAAATTCCCTCCGCATAGGGTTCATACTGTTCCCCTTCCGGAAGTGTCCGATCATCTAATATCGTCATTCGATTGCGGCGAAATACCATATAATACATGCTGTAGAGCAATAATGAAACCATCCCTGCTATTCCTAATATACCTACTAAATACCACATACTGTTCCTTGAATTCCTAATTGATAATACATTTTAGAATGCAAAATATAGGGCCATTGCTGACCCTATATCTAGTTTACCATTTTTATATCACACTATGCACCGATTTCATTACCGGTATACAACTGATAATACTTACCCTTTTCCTCAATCAACTGATCATGGGTACCTCTTTCAATGATGCGTCCCTGTTCCAGAACCATAATGCAGTCAGAGTTCTTTACGGTGGATAATCTATGGGCGATCACAAATGTGGTTCTGCCCTTCATCAGCTTATCCATACCTTCCTGCACGATACGTTCCGTTCTGGTATCGATGGAACTGGTGGCTTCATCCAAAATCAATACCGGTGGATCTGCGATAGCCGCTCTTGCAATACTCAGTAGCTGTCTCTGACCTTGACTTAAGTTTGCTCCGTCTCCGGCCAGCATAGTATCATATCCATCCGGAAGCTGACTGATAAAATTATGGGCATTGGCAAGCTTTGCTGCTGCAATTACCTCTTCATCCGTTGCGTCCAGCTTACCGAATCGTATATTTTCCTTTACCGTACCGGTAAATAAGTGAGTATCCTGAAGTACAATTCCCAGGGAACGTCTTAAGTCAGACTTCTTGATCTTATTAATATTGATTCCGTCATACCGGATCTTGCCATCCTGGATATCATAAAAACGATTGATCAGGTTGGTGATGGTGGTCTTGCCGGCTCCGGTAGAACCTACAAAGGCAATTTTTTGTCCGGGCTCCGCATACAGCTTCACATCATGCAAAACCATCTTTTCATCCGTATATCCAAAGTCCACACCGTCGAAAACCACATGTCCCTTTACTTCCACATAATCAGTGGTTCCGTCCGCTCTATGGGTATGCTTCCATGCCCATCTTCCGGTACGCTTCTCAGATGGCTGCAGCTTACCGTCTACTTCTACTGCATTCACCAAAGTAACATATCCTTCGTCCACTTCTGTTGGTTCATCCATCAGCTTAAAGATTCTGTCCGCACCCGCCAAAGCCATTACAATGGCATTAAACTGCTGCATTACCTGGTTGATAGGCATATTAAAACTTTTATTAAAGGTCAAGAAACTTGCCAGTCCACCCAAGGTAAGACCACCGATACCACTGAGTGCCAAAGCACCACCAGTTACTGCACATACTACATAGCTTACATTACCCATCTGTGCATTAATAGGTCCCATAATATTTGCAAAGCTGTTTGCTCTTTCTGCACTGTAGCGAAGGTTATCGTTTAATTCCTTAAAGTCTTTGATGTTCTGTTCTTCATGACAGAATACCTTTACAACCTTCTGCCCCTGCATCATTTCTTCAATAAAACCATTTACCTTACCCAGATTGCCCTGCTGCTCCATAAAGTATCTTCCACTGTTGGCAGCTATGGTCTTGGAACAGAACATGGTCAGAGATACCATTAACAAGGTCACAATAGTCAATGGAATGCTCAGACTGATCATACTGATAAATACACTGACTATGGTTACGGTACTGTTAACCACTTGGGGAAGGGTCTGACTTACCAGCATTCTCATGGTATCAATATCATTGGTATACACAGACATAATGTCACCATGTGCATGGGTATCAAAGTATTTAATCGGCAATTTCTGCATATGTTCAAAGAGTTCATTTCTCAGTCTTCTCTGCACACCCTGGGTCACCAGAATCATGATTCGGTTGTAGGAATATCCTGCCAGTACACCGATTCCGTAAAAAATTGCTACTCTCTTAATAGCCTGTGCCAATGGAGCAAAGTTTGGATTGTCACTTAACAAAAATGGCGTAATATAATCATCGATCAGGTTCTTGGTAAATAAGGTTCCTTGCACGCTGGCAAATACACTGATAAAGATCAATGTCACCACAAAAATACAATGTACTAAATAATCTTCAAATACATATTTCAGTACTCGGGCAAGTAATTTCCCCGGATTTTCAACTTTTGGTCTTGGACCGCGCATACCTCTTGGGCCGCCGGGACCATGTCCTACGGGACCTTTCATACCCGGACCGCCGGGTTGTGTCTGTCTATTATGTTCTGCCATATTATTCACCTGCCTTCATATCAAAGTCTCCAGCACCGCTGGTCTGAGATTCATATACTTCACGATAGATTGCATTGCTTTCCAGCAATTCTTCATGGGTTCCCACACCATTGATCTGGCCTTTATCCATTACTATGATACGATCTGCATCCTGTACACTGGAAATACGCTGTGCAATAATAATCTTTGTGGTATTCGGACGTTCTTCCCTGAATGCTCTTCTGATTTTTGCATCGGTTGCAGTATCTACTGCACTGGTACTATCGTCCAAAATCAAAATCTTAGGATTCTTTAACAATGCTCTTGCGATACAAAGTCTCTGCTTCTGACCACCGGATACATTATTGCCACCCTGCTCAATATGGGTTTCGTATTTATCCGGGAATCTTTCGATAAATTCATCCGCACATGCCAGCTTACATACCTGCATACATTCCTCTTCTGTGGCGTCCGGATTACCCCAGCGGAGGTTATCCAAAATACTGCCGGAGAACAATACATTTTTCTGCAATACAACGGACACCTGATTACGAAGAGTCTCTAAGTCGTATTCTCTTACATCTTTACCACCCACCAGCACTCTGCCTTTGGTTACATCATACAGTCGGCTGATCAGGTTTACCAAACTGGTCTTTGCAGAACCGGTGCCACCTATGATACCGATGGTTTCACCGGATTGAATCTGCAGATTAATATCCTTTAATACCGGCTTTCCAAGATTGGATTTATAGGCAAATTCCACATCTTCAAAACAGATACTTCCATCCTCCACTTCCATGATAGGATTCTGGGGATTCTGAATATCGCTTTCCTCGTTCAACACTGCTGCGATACGTTCCACGCTGGCAGTACTCATGGAAAGCATTACAAAAATCATGGATACCATCATTAAGCTCATTAAAATATTCATGCAGTAAGCTAAAAGACTCATCAATTCACCTGTAGTCAGAGAAGAACTGGTGATCATTTTTGCACCCATCCAGCTTACGATGATGATACAGGTATATACTGTAAACTGCATGATAGGTCCGTTAATAACTACATAGGACTCTGCTTTGGAGAAAATATTGTAGATATTAGTACTTGCCTGCTTAAATTTACGAGTTTCCTCTTCTTCTCTTACATACGCTTTTACTACGCGGATGGCAGATACATTTTCCTGAACGGATGCATTTAATTCGTCATACTTAGGAAACGCCTGACGGAAGATCCCGGTGGCACGTCTGATGACAAAAGATAAGCAGATAGCCAAAAAGATAACTGCTACCAGGTAAACAGAAGCCACCCTTGCATTGATGTTAAATGCCATCAACAAAGAGCAGATCAATGTTGCCGGCGCTCTCATTGCAATACGAAGCGTCATCTGATAAGCATTCTGTACACTATTTACGTCAGTCGTAAGTCTGGTTACCAGACCTGCTGTACTGAATTTATCGATATTGGAAAAAGAGTATGTTTGAATCTTGTTAAACATAGCCTCTCGCAGGTTCTTCGCAAATCCTGTGGCTGCCACTGCACCAAAACGACCTCCCAAGATGCCTCCCGTAAGTCCGATAAGCGCTGCCACGATCATCAATGCACCAATCTTGTAGATGTGATTGATATTCCCTGCGGTAACCCCCTTATCGATCATGGATGCCATCAAAAATGGGACCAAGGTCTCCATAAATACTTCAAGGAGCATAACAATCGGTGTCAATATGGATGGCAACTTATACTCCTTTACATGTTTTAAAAGTGTTTTTAACATTTTTGACCTCCCTCAATATGATTTGAAATCTTATCAATCAAATGCAAAAGTATTTCCTTTTCTGTGTCCGACAGTTCCCCCATCATCTCCTCGTGGATCCTGTTGAAATTGGTCACTACATGCTCGTGATGCAGAAATCCCTTCTCAGTCAAAAGGACTCTCTTTAATCGTGCATCATCCTCCACAAATTCCCTGTAAACCAATTCTCGCTTTTCCATCATCTGAATAATGGTCGTGACTGTGGACCGTCCAATAGGGAAATTTTTCTCAATGTCCTTTTGATAGATCTTTTTTTCCCGATTATCATATAGATATTTTAGAATCCAGCCATGAGCCAATGTCATTTCGTCATATCCTGCTTCTCTCATAGCTGCATCCAGCTTTTTTTTCATCTCCACATCGATTTTATGTATCTTAAATCCGATCCGGTTCTCTATATCGCCCATTTTTCTCCCTCCCAATCCTTTTGTTCAAAACAGTTTTGCGCCAAATTGTTTTGTCCAAAACAGTTTTTCTTCGAACTGTTCATCGCCGAACCATCTACATGCAATCATACCTTTTTGCACGTTCATTGTCAAGAAATTTTCAGAACATTTCCTGTAACAATCACAAAAAAGAGTCCCCAATTCCATGCAATGTCATTTAGTTAGTGTTTTAGAAAAAAGAATTCCCGTCCATTCCTGAAAAATGGGCGGGTCTCTTTTTAACACGTTTTCATGGCATAACTCGACAGTTAAATAATTGAAGAAGTTTATCGGCGCATTAAAACACCTTTCATAAACTGAGTTTCATTATGTGTTTCGTACACGATAGCTTTCTCTTCTTCAGTACATCCAATCAATATCTTTATTTCTGAATCCTTCTTCATTAAATCAACAATACACATTATCGCATCAACCTTTTTTTCACCACTTCCCACCCATACATCTATTCCTGCTCCATCCATAGAGGATGTGTTTTTTAAATATCCATAGTCAACACGATAAATAAAATTGGGATATTTAGGGTGTGCCGTTCCTTTAGGTCTATCTATGCAGATTTCAGAACTAATCACCAATTCGTCTAAGGCTTTCCAGAAATCGTTATCATAACTATTCATATATCCTACCTCTATAACTTTAAGTTTAATTT
>JAZUCP010000226.1:0-1597 GCA_045639165.1 Acetatifactor sp.
TCTTCGATTTCGGGGAATCTTCCCACAGGAGGGTTAAAGCAGTTATCGGTATTATCATCATTACACTGACTTACTTCACCAAGAAGTACAGGACCACTGCCTTCTTCTACTGCAAAATCATGATACATAAACTGCTGAATATGAATACTTTCGCCGGGTGTCAAACGGACCTGTGTTCCTGCCGGCACTTTAAATGTACGACCATCCATATGAACTGTTACATCGGATTCATAATCGATCTCTTCATTTTCCAGAGAGTTATATACACGGATCAGTACATTACCGCCGCCACGATTGATAATATCCTCGGTTTTATACCAGTGGAAATGGTTGGCTGCGCACTGTCCTTCCTTTAAATATAAGATCTTTTCAGCATATACCTTAGGATACTTGTCCGCCATAGAACGATTACCATTACGGATGGTGATCAGGGAAAAACCAAATTTATCAAAATCACCCAGACCGAAATCGGTAATATCCCAACCTAACATACAGTCACGAACTTCATCATATTCATGACCGATATTCTGCCACTGCTCAGGAGTGAAATGACAGAATGGGGGCAGTGCGAAACGATACTCTTCACACATTGCTTCCAGTTCTTTTAATGCTTTATTGATTTCAGAACGCTTCATTGATTTCCCTCCTACAGCATCTTCTTTGCTGCCAATTCTCTGATAACCGCTTCTACGATCTTGTTTACATCATAATTGGTGTAAGGTGCTTTTTTAACAGAACTAAACAGCTCTAATTTCTTTAAAACTTCCTGCTTGATTGCTTCTACTGCAGCCGGAATCAGGTCGATAATACCCTTATCCATGGAAGAGAACTGTCTGAACTGAGCCTTTACTGCTGCAATGTTAATGTCTGTAAAGATATTTACCTTGCTGATACCCAATTCAATCGCCTTTCTAAAATCATTGTCAGAAAGACCGGAACCGCCGTGCAGTACAAGTGGTACATCCACAGTGTTTGCGATAGTCTTAATACGATCAAAGTCCAATTTAGGAGGCAATTTATATGCACCGTGAGCATTACCTACTGCAATCGCCAAAGCGTCTACCTTGGTCTTTTCTACAAAGTCCTTAGCCATCTTAGGATCTGTGAAATACTTGGAAGGATCCGCCAGATGAGAGCTTCCTTCTGCAGAGCCTTCATTATCACCAACATGTCCCAGCTCACCTTCAATGGTTGCACCATACGCATGTGCGATCTCAGCCATCTCTCTTACCTTTTCCACATTCACTTCATAAGGATCTGTTGAGCAGTCATACATGATAGAGGTAAAACCAAGCTCCAAAGCCTTAATACAGGTCTCTTTGTTCAGACCATGATCCAAATGCACAACAACAGGCACATTAGCCTTCTTTGCCATAGGAATCAGATAATAGGAAACTTCATCAAGTGGTCCATAAGGCAGAAGCACTTCTGCGGTACCCATAATTACCGGTGCCTGAGCCTGCTCAGCTGCGGCAATGATTCCTCTTGCCAGTTCCAGATTCACTGCATTAAAAAGTCCTACTGCATACTTACCTTTTTGTGCCGGTTTCAGCACTTCGTTCATATTTACTAACATATTCTTATCCTCCTATGATTT
>JAZUCP010000227.1:0-17994 GCA_045639165.1 Acetatifactor sp.
CGTCTACTGTTTACCGTTTCATAAATCTTATTTTTTAAGACTTCCGGACAATAACAAATGTCACCGCAAAGAACCAGCATATCCAGATCAAATAAATTATTTGCCGTAGTGATGGCTGCACTCAGATACGCAGCTTCTCTCTCAATCAACTCTACATTTCCTGCATCCACTACTTCTTTCCAGCTTTTATATCCTGTGCCTTCCAGAAACATGGGCATAGCTGCATAATTTTCCAGACACCCTCTGTTTCCGCACTCACACAGCTTCCCGTCAAAGCAGATAGAGGTATGTCCCAATTCATTGATACCGCCAAACAATTGCTGATTCAGCACGATCCCGGAACCAATTCCTTCATCCACCAGAAGGGTCATGAAATTCTTACTTTCTCCGGCAATCCCATAATACATCTCCGCCAAAGCACTGGCATTGGCTACATTCTCATGATATACGGGCAATTCCAGACGTTCCCGCAGTTTGTCTGCCACAGCTACATTGTGCCACTGCTTAAAATTAGGAGGATTTAAGATTCTGCCTTTTTGCACATCAATAGGCCCCGGTGTAGCAACACCCACGCCATAGATTCTCTCCCTTGATATACCCGCCTCAGCGATCTGCCTCTCCACAATCTCCCGGATACCGCCAAAGAACTCCTCCGGCGGTACTATGGAAAATTGTTCCTCTATGATCACATTACCATTCAGATCGGAGATACCTACACAAAAACCGGTTCTGCGGATATTGATGCCAACCGCATAAACGGACTTCCCATTAAAAGAAAGCAAAATAGGCTGCCTGCCCACAGTCGCCTGCATGGTAGGCGCCTCCAGAATATACCCCTGGCCAATCAGATCATCAATGATAATCGTCACTGCTGCTCTGGTCAGCCCTGTGATTTTTGCGATCTCCGCCCTGGATATGGGACCATTGTTTATCAGTGATAAAATTGTCTTTTCGTTTCGTTTCCGCATAATCGCGGCATTGGTTCCCTGCTTCATCTATTGTTTTCCGTTAATTTACAACAAAATGTCCTTCAATTTTCTCTTAAACATTACCTATGTATTCATCTATTTTCTTTACAAGATATTCCGCGTTTTCCACTTGCTGACGTGTTTCTTCCTTACTTGCAACATAAAAGTCATCATAGTCCGAAGCATTACGAATCTGCTCCGCTCTAGCTATTTTCTGATAATCCTCTGATGTAAACGTACCATCTCCATTAAATATGAATAGAAAATTAAACTGTTTAAGTCCACCATTATGTGTTAAAACTTCAACTTCCTTTGTAGCCAAAAGCGCTTTTATACTTTTTTCTATTGCATAAAATGCCCTGTTATTTGCTGATTTATATGACTCTTTAAGCAAAAGCTCCTTGGACTCTATCAACAATTCTTTTGCTCTATCCATTCTTACCTTAGCTAGTGCCAAGTAATATTCCTTATCCATATAGAACTTCTCCTTCCTTATCAATGTTTTTAAAGTATGTGTACCAGACTTTTTTCTCCACAAACTCATCAAAGGGTAAACATACAAAATTAACAATTTCAAAATATTTCAGTGCTAATGAGGTTGCTATAGCCGCCAAATCCTCATCATATTTCTTCGCTTCCAGACGACTACACTTTGTAAGCAGTGCTATATCTATATCTGAATCTTCTGAAAAATCCCCTCTGGCACATGAACCATAGAGGATAACCTCAACAAGATCCTCTTTCATTAACTTAGAGACCATACTTGCAGCTTCTTCTTTTACTATATTTATTTTTCCTTGATTTAATGTTAATTCATGCATAGCTGACCTCCTCTTGATATTTATAAATATATTTTATTATATTATACTATACAAATCCCGGAAAGTCATCCGAAATCTTAGCAAAGATATAAATATATAAATACCTGACCTGCTATGTATATTTCATAACTGGTCAGGTTTTCTGCTACATCCTACAACAAAATATCCTTCAACTTTCTCTTCGGCACGTAGTGCACATCATTTTCATCCCTGTAATATTTCACCGGTTCCCCTTTGTCAATCTCTTTGATCACGATTTCTTCATCTGGTTTGCCGATTCCGATCACAAGGAGTGGGAAGAACTGCTCAGAAAGACCTAATGCCGCCTGCAGTATCTTACCATTGAAATTACCGATCATACAGCATCCGAGACCTTTTGCTGTTGCACCCAGACACATGGTCTGTGCCACGATACCCAGATCCGTTCTATACTGCTGCAGATTTTCACTGACTTCCATATTCTGGCAGATTACAATGAAACCGGTAGGGCATTTTCCTTCGTGAGGCAATGTCATCTGCGGCAATGCAGCAGCCCATTTTGTCAGTGGCTGAATGATATCCAACTGTTCTTTTTCACATGCTACATAATAACTGAATGGCTGTCCATTCATAGCAGATGGTGTAAGTCTTGCCAGATCCACAAGTTCCACCAATTCTTCTCTAGCAATCTTGCGAGATTCATCATATCCTCTGTAGCTTCTGTTCTTACGTACAATTTCTTTAAATTCCATGAAAATATCCTCCATTTTATCTTATAAATACTTATCTCCCCATTTACGTTTTCTAAAGAAGATAAAGCATATTGCACTGATTGCCATCAATATGGGATAGAATAAATAAGGCATGATTGCAAAAGGTGTCAATCCAGAAAGACTAGCTGCCGATAAAAGCTGTGCTCCGTAAGGGATCAAGCCCTGTCCTACGGAACTGAAAATGTCCAGTAATGAAGCAGTTCTCTTAGGAGAAACCCCAAACTCATCACTGATTTCCTTTGCAATCGGCCCTGCCATAACGATAGCTACCGTATTATTTGCAGTACATGCATCTACCAAAAGTGCCAGACCTGCAATACCTGCTTCCGCTCCCTTGGTGCCGTTGATTTTGTTTTTGATCATATTCAGAATGAACTGAATACCGCCGAACTCTTTGATCAAGGATACGATACAAGCTACTACGATAGAGATCACTGTAATATCATACATGCCTGTAACACCATTTCCTACTGCCTGGAAGACTCCCGCCAACGGAATGCTGCCGGTAGCTACCCCCACGATGATGGATACCACAGTTCCTCCGATCAACACCACAAAAACATTGATACCGATCAATGCTCCTACAAGCACTAATATGTAGGGGACCACCTGTAACAGATTGTAAGGAAGCTCTTTATCCATAGAATAACTGCCATTGCCTACTATAACTGCAAAAAGAACAATAGTCAGAATAGCTGCCGGAAGCACGATCAGGAAGTTTTCCTTGAACTTGTCCTTCATTTCACAGCCCTGGGTTTTTACTGCTGCGATAGTGGTATCAGAGATCATGGAAAGATTGTCTCCAAACATGGCACCACACACAACTGCACCGATACATACTGCCAAAGAAAATCCGGTCTTTTCACTGATTCCCACTGCGATAGGCGCAAGCGCGGAAATGGTTCCCATGGAAGTTCCCATAGATACAGAAATAAAACATCCGATCACAAAGAGGCCTACAACTGCAACACCCGGAGGCAGTATGGATAATCCCAGATTTACCGTACTGTCCACACCGCCTGCTGCTGTAACTGCCCCGGAAAATGCACCGGCACATAAAAAGATCAAGCACATGGTAATGATATTCTCATCTCCTACACCTTTTGCAATAATTTTGATCTTCTCTTCAAAGGATAATTTCTTATTTTGCAAAAAAGCCACACAAAGTGCAATTAAGAATGCCACGATTGCCGGCATTGCATAAAAATCTCCTGTTATAATTCCTGACCCTAAAAAGATCACAAGAAATACACCGATGGGAAGCAATGCAATGGCTCTTCCCTTATTTTGTTCCTGATTCATAATGTTGTTCCTTTCTTTTTCGTCACGTAATTTCATAAAATCATTATATTGGATAATTGCATTTAAATCCAGACTATTTTTTCAAACTTTTCCGATATTCTACCGGTGTCACAGACATATAGGTCTGAAAATTCCGATTAAAACTTCGAAGGGACTCATAACCGCTCTCCAATGCACACTGAACCACAGTATATTCCGAGTTTCCAAGCAGATAACAAGCATTGTTGATACGATATTGGTTCACATATTCATTGAAGGAAATATGTACGATCTTCTTAAAATATCTGGACAAATAGGAGTAACTGTATCCTGTTTCCTTTGCCAGGCGGTCCAAAGAGCAGTCCTGATTATAATTCTGCTCTATAAATTTAAAAATCTGATACAGCAGCGTCTTATCATCCGCTACGTTTCTCTCCTGATACCGGGCTCCCTTTTCAAATTCTGCACATAAGGAATAAAGAATTCCCTTTTTTTCTGTGAGCGTGGCATCCTCCCTCAACATATTCAAAGCTTCTAACAGATATCCGGAGGGCCGGAACCGATTCTCTACGGGAACCGTTCCCTTAATACTTGTCGCAAAGGCTTTGACCAACTCCGGTGAAAAAGTACACACCATATGCCTGCTTTCCCTGCTGGCCATGGAATGAATCTGATTGGGAAAGATCAAAGCCGCCTCTCCTTCCTGTAACTCAAACACCTTATCATCCACAGCCACCTCCATACTCCCCTGACACACCACCATGATCTCAAAGGACTGATGAATGTGACTGGAGAACTTCAAATTTTTCCCATAGCTTTTCCAAACCTTCTCCGACAAATCAAAATGTCTGAATTCATAAAACATATCATGACCTCCATGACAAATTTTGTCTATATCTTATCTGTATTTTGCCAGAAATGTCAAGTCAAATATGATATCTTTACAATATAAATATTTATTCGGGAGGTAATCTCATGAATTTTAGAGAAAGAGCAGAAAAATTAGTCTCTCAAATGACCCTTGAAGAAAAAGTGGGGCAGATGCGATATCAGTCACCTGCCATCGAACGGCTGGGTGTACCTGCCTATAACTGGTGGAATGAATGTCTTCACGGCGTAGCCCGTGCCGGTACTGCAACTGTCTTCCCCCAGGCCATCGGTATGGCAGCCAGCTTCAATACAGAGCTGATGCTTGATGTGGCAACCGCCATTTCAGATGAAGCGAGAGCTCAATATAATGAGTACAAAAAATTCGGTGAAACCGAAATTTATCAGGGGCTTACCTATTGGTCCCCCAATATCAACATCTTCCGGGATCCAAGATGGGGACGGGGACATGAAACCTACGGAGAAGACCCTTATCTTACCGCTGAAATGGGTACTGCTTTCATCCGCGGCCTCCAGGGCAATGGTAAATACCGCAAATTAGATGCCACCATCAAGCATTATGCGGTTCACAGCGGTCCGGAGTCCAAGCGTCACAGCTTTGATGCAGTAGTAAACCAAAAGGATCTATACGAAACCTACCTTTGGGCATTCAAATACTGTATTGACCATGCAGACCCTTCTGCTGTCATGGGCGCCTACAACCGTACCAACGGAGAACCCTGCTGCGGCAGCAAGACCCTGCTTCAGGACATTCTTCGTGATGAATTCGGTTTTGAAGGCTATGTTGTTTCCGATTGCGGTGCAATCTGCGACTTCCACAAGCATCATCAGATCACCAAAAATGCCTCTGAAAGTGCTGCAATGGCAGTAAATAATGGCTGCGAGCTGAACTGCGGCACCACATATGAATCCCTGTTAGCAGCTTTTGATGACGGACTGATCAGCGAAGAAACCATTACCGAAGCGGTTACTAAGCTCTTTACTGCACGTTTCCGCCTGGGTATGTTTGATGAGGACTGTGAATACGACAAGATCCCATACAGTGTTGTAGAATGTAAGAAACACCGGGAGCTGAACCGGCAGATGGCTCAGGAAAGTATTGTTTTATTAAAGAACAATGGCATCCTGCCTCTTTCCAAGGGTGATCCGGATTCACCGGATACACAGCAAAAAATAGCCGTTATCGGCCCAAATAGTGATTCCTTGCCTATATTACTTGGAAACTACAACGGCTATCCTTTGAAGCATTACACCCCGCTGAGAGGTATGCTGGAATACACAGACGTAATCTTTGCTAAGGGATGCCATCTGTGGAATGAAAGTGCACGTATCCATTTTGTCGGCACCAGTATCAAGGAAGCCATCATTGCTGCCCAAAATGCAGATGTGGTAGTCATGTGCATGGGTATCGACCCTTCCATGGAGGGGGAACAGGGAGACGCCTACAACTTAGATGCCAGCGGTGATAAAATCACTTTGGAGCTTCCTCCCACCCAGCAAAAGCTCTATGAAGCAATCAAAGCAACCGGAAAACCCATTGTCTTTGTCAATTTCAGCGGAAGCTGCATGAATCTTGCAAAGCAAAAAGAAGAATGTGACGCCCTGATACAATGCTTCTATCCCGGTGCCATGGGCGGCTTAGCCTTGGCTGATATCCTCTTCGGAGAAGTATCCCCCAGCGGCAGACTCCCGGTTACCTTCTACGAAAGCCTGGATGATATCCCCGATTTCGAGGATTACTCCATGGAAAACCGTACTTACAAATTCTACAAGGGTACCCCGGTCTTTGAATTCGGATACGGCCTGACCTATTCCGAAATCGAAGAAAAATGGATTGACGAAAATACCGTAGAGCTGACCAATAAAGGGAATTATGATACTTCCTATTCTGTTCTAAAATACGAATACATACCACATAAGAACCTGTGTGGATTTAAGAAAGTGTTTATAAAGAGTGGGGAAATGAAGGTTGTGAAATTCTAAATGCAACGCGTGACACCAGGCACCACGACAAAACGGTGCAGCACCACAAAACGGCGGCTGATATCAGCCGCCGAAAGTTTTTATCTTCCTCTACAAATCCTCATCCTCTTACATCCTTCCGATATTCCAGTGGCGTCCTCCCCGTCCTCTTCTTAAAGATGTAAGAAAAATAATGCTCATCACAAAATCCCAAATACTCCGCGATTTCCCTAACCATCAGTCGGGTATTGCGAAGGAGCTTCTTTGCCTGCTCCAGCTTCAGATTCAGACTGTACACATGGGGGGTGGTGCCCAGATCCCTTTTAAAGCAGCGTACCACCTGGGACTCGCTCAAATAAACCAAATCTCCTAATTCTTTCAAGGAAATATTTTGGAAGACATGCTGCTCCAGATAATCCTTCATCCGCTCTGCTTCCTCTGAAATACGGATCTTTTTTCCATAAAATTCATCATATAGGTATTGCAGCAGCTCATGCAGCACCAGAGCTGCCCGCCGGTGCTTTTCCTCTCCAGAATAATCACTATTTCTGCCAATCTCATGGATTCTTTCCAAGTACTCTCTCCCGCCTGCATTTTCAAACACTACAATATTTCCCGGATTATATTCCCGAAAAAGTGCTTCCGGCAGTGTCCCTTCCGCATTGAACCAAAGCTTTTCCCAGGGGTCCTGCCTGTCCGAAAAGTACAAATGATCGTGACCTGCCGGCAACAGATAGATATCCCCTGCCTTTGCCTCGTATTTGCGGCCATCCAATATAACCGTTCCCCGTCCTGCGATCACATATTCCAAAACCATGCAGCGGGAATGATCCCGCCTGATCCTATAGGTATCATGAGGATAAGTGGTCCCCGCCAGTTCAATACAAAAATGCTGCTTCCCTACCGCCGGCGGAAAGTGTACAAAAGATTCTTTCATGCGTGTTTTCCTAACTTTTTATACAAGATTACTCATTTACTTATGACCAGAATAACATGTATACTTTAATTGTCAAGACATGTGTTGGATTTACTTACTCCAACGCTGGAATCGGGTCTTCACACCCATAACTTCAATACAATCAATTTACAAGGAGGAATCCCCATGAATATCCCTCGTGCTGAACATCCCAACCCACAATGGGAGCGTAAAAACTGGCGCAATCTAAACGGCGTCTGGGAATTTGAATTCGACTTTGGCTGCAGTGCCATCGAAAGAACCCTTTGGAAAAAAGAAAAATTTGAGAAAGAAATCATCGTGCCATTCTGTCCGGAAAGCAAACTTTCCGGCATCGGTTATACGGATTTTATTGACGGCGTGGCATATCGCCGATATTTTGACCTGAATCCATCAGATCTGACCGGCCGCATCCTCCTGCATTTCGGCGCAGTGGATTATGAAACCAGTGTATATGTGAATGAAAAGCTTGCAGGTACCCATAAGGGTGGCTATACCTCCTTTGAATTTGATATCACCGAGTTCGTAAAAGAAGGCCAAAATATGCTCTTCCTAGCGGTAAAGGACGATGTCCGCAGCGGCCTCCAGCCCAAAGGCAAGCAGGCTCATAAATATTACTCTGCCCGCTGCGACTACACCAGAACCACCGGTATCTGGCAGACCGTATGGCTGGAATTTGTACCAACAAATTACATAAAGACTGCAAAATATTATCCCGATCCGGAAAATGCCTCCATCGGTATCACCGGTACCGTTCAGGGCAAAGGAACCCTTCACCTTACCGCTTATTGGGAAGGAACGGCTGTTGGGGCTAAGAGTCTGGCAGTTACCTCCGGTGCTTTCAATACCCAGCTTGATTTATCAGAAGTACATCTCTGGGAGCTTGGTAAGGGCGGCCTTTACACCTTGACCTTGGATTTTGAAGACGATCATGTGGATAGTTATTTCGGTCTTCGTACCACCTGCTTTGAAGGCAGAAAGTACCTACTCAATGGTAAATCCGTGTTCCAGCGTACCGTTTTGGATCAGGGCTTTTATCCGGAAGGCATCTATACCGCTCCCACAGACGCAGACCTGATTAAAGACATTGAATTATCCTTTGCTGCCGGTTTTAATGGTGCAAGACTTCATGAAAAAGTATTCGAAGCCCGCTTTTTATATCACTGTGACCGCTTAGGTTACCTTGTATGGGGCGAATATCCCAACTGGGGCTTAGACCACAGCCACCCTCTTGCTACGGAAATCTACTTGAATGAATGGTGCGAGTCTGTGGAAAGAGACTTTAACCACCCTGCCATCATTGGCTGGTGCCCTTTCAACGAAACCTGGGGATATTTTGAAGAAAAGAAGAAGAACGCGCTTCTCTCCAGCATTTACAAGCTGACCAAACGCTTAGATCCCACCAGACCTTGCATCGATACCAGTGGCAACCATCGTGTAATGTCAGAAGTTTATGATATCCATGATTATGACCAAAATGTAGAAACCTACAAGAAACGCTGGGAAGAATTTACGGAATTGGCAAAGACACAGGGCAAGATCCCTGGAAATCATCCTATCTTCCAGGTTAGCACTCCTCGTCTTTCCGGTGATGGACGTCCGCCATTCTTCAGTCAGCCATACGATAACCAACCGATCTTTATCAGTGAGTACGGCGGTATCCGTTGGGTAGATGAATCCATCTCCGGCTGGGGCTACGGCAATGCTCCCAGGACCGCTGAAGAATTCTTTGCAAGATATAAGGGCCTGACAGAAACCATGCTGAACAACGAAGAAATCTTTGGCTTCTGCTACACCCAGCTCTACGATATCGAACAAGAAGTCAATGGTCTCTACACCTATGAAAGAAACGAAAAATTTGATATCAATATCATAAAAGAAATCAATCAGCAGAAGGCAGCGATTGAAGATTAAATGTAATGAAACAGGCGGGTCATAGACCCGCCTGATATTGTTATTATATCCCTTTCACAATCTCCTGCATCTGCTCCATCTTGCGCATCATATCCGCAAATAGCGCCAACTGGCAACGGGTACGCACCAGATTATGACCAGGATAAAGGGTCTTGAAATACTTATCTCCTGTAATATAATCATCCAGAAAACGAGCAGCCAGCTCCAAAGTAATGGTAGCTGCACCCAGACTTAAAGAATCCAACTCCGCAGGCGTCAGCAAATCCCCTGCCTCGCCAATATACCCTTCCGCAAATGCCCGAAACAGATCCAGATCCAGACTTACCTTAGACACATCCGGCTCATCCTCTGCAGCAGTATTGGCAGCAAAACGTATGGTATCGCCGAAATCGTGAGCTGCCAGCCCCGGCATAACCGTATCCAGATCAATGACCACCAATGGCTCCAGGGTATCCCGATCAAAAAGTACATTGTTGGTCTTCGTATCATTATGGGTAACACGCAGAGGAAGTTCTCCCCTATCAACCATTTCATTCAGACGGCAGGCTAACTCTCTTGCCTCCCGAATCTGTTCAATCTCTTCCTGCACTTCTGCGCAACGGCCGCATGGATCCTCCTCCACATGAGCGAAGAAAGTTTCTAATCGCCTACGGGTATCATGAAAATGAGGAATGGTCTCATAAAGTCTGGCCGCATCAAAATCCGCCAGCTGTCTGGCAAACTGTCCAAAGGCCTTACCCGACATCTTCAACACCTGGGGATCTTCCGCCGTGTCAAAAGAAACTGACTCCTCCACATAATTACTAAGCCGCCAGAATTCTCCATCATTCAACACCAGAAAATTCTTCCCCTCTGCCGTATGATGAAAATGCAGCCTGGTACGCCTTCCCGTAATGCCACGGGACTCATTCTTCCTCCGTATATGAGAAGTCACCAATTCAATATTGTGCATGACCTTCTCCGGCTCCTTGAAAACATAGGAATTCACGCGCTGAATCAGATACTCCTTGCACTCCTTCCCATTCTGACAAACTATGTAATAGGTGGTGTTAATATTGCCGCTGGTTAAGAGACGATATTCAATTAACTCGCCGGGAATACGAAATGCGGTGCAGACCTGACGGAGGGTGGAGGTAATATCTTGAGACATATATTTGTTCCTTTTCTTTATGTAATATTGGTAGATAAAAATAGTATAACATATTTTTCTGAGTTTAAACTCTTGCAATATCGTTCGTTGATGGGTTTATACCGGCAGCAGACCTGCCAATTCTTCGACTTCTTTAACCGAAAGACGAGAAATATCCGCAACCTCTTCTATAGACATATTGCCTTTTTCAAGAAGCATGTTTGCTGTAATCTTTCTATCTTCCAAAACTCTTTCATTCGCCAACTCTTTCGCTAACTCATTCGCCAACTCTTTCGCTAACTCTTCCGCTAACTCTTCTGCTAACTCTTCTGCTAACTCTTCTGCTAACTCTTCCGCTAACTCTATAAACGCCTTACTCATGATTTTTTTACCTCCTTCTGTCTCCTTGAAATACTTGACCTGTTTGGCCAACAATGGATAGAACATATCCACGGAGCTTGTGCACCTGAAATCATGCATCAGCTTTCCAATCGGATCTTCGTCATTCTTGTAACTGCCATTCACATATATAATATGCGAACCATCTCCAAACTTCTCTCCTGTTTCCTCAATCACACGATCCACATGATAAAGAGATAACCCTGCACCTACCACGTCATTCTCCGTAATGAAAATCACATAAGAATCATGAATCTCCTTGAAGTCCTGCTTTTCCTTCAGCATCTTGGTATCAATCATGCTGCTGTGAAATCTTGCCCGGTGAAAATCTGCTCCCCTGTCTGATCTTTGCACTTCAACATCATAAATCTTATCATCCGCATCCTTAGCATAAATGTCAATCGTTATGGAACGTCCGCCAGCCATGGGATTCTTGTATTCTCTCTGGGCCACAACCTCTAACACCTTCAAATCATTACGCTGCAAGAGAATATTAAGTAGTAATTCGGTAGCTTCAATATTTTTATCAAATACCAAAGTCATCAAATTATCATCCAGGAGACGCAACTCTGCAACTGCCTGTAAACGCCTCTGCATCTTCAAGCCAGCCCGCCCTCTTCACCGGGATGATAGAAGTCCGTACACTTGTAGCAAAACTCCGCCACATCAAAGACAGAACCCTTCACCACTCTGACCAGCTTCCCCTGAGGGTACTCCTTCTGAAAATGCAGCCCACGCAGAACACCCTTCACCGAACAGGACTGATTGTCCTGCACAAAGACTCTTAGTAATCAATTCCCTTCAAGTATGCCATAGGATTTCTTAACTTTGCTTTTCCTTTCAACACTAATCGTTCAGAAACCTTAAAAGCGATATCTCGGTCAACTTTATCACTTACAAAAATATATCCTCTCCATTTGTTGGAATTAAAACTACCCGCCCAGTGATCAAGTTTTACAAAATCATTAATTGTCATAAGCTTATGACGATCCTTACCTAAAACTACCTCTTCATTGGCAGCACCATAATTCACCAACTTAGGAAATACAATATAAATATCAAACAAGGAAAAGTTAACAGGCTTACCCTTCATTTCATACTCCTGTATGAATGCATCATAAAACTCTTTTCTCTTTTTAAGCATCTCCGTATATGTCATATCCCTTAAGTCGCTAAACAGATTATCCAGCTTAACTTGATCATCTTTAATAAGCAATGAAGAGAAACCAAGCATAGCATTCATCAAGTCCTCTGCAGTATAATTACTGTCAACACCACGACATTTATCCAGAATATTATTACAGTATACCATCATCTTATCCGTCTCAACTTCTGCTTCAATTCCCTCTACATTACTATGTGAAACTTCAAAACAGCGTCGCGGCAATTTACGATTGTGAATATTATCTGCAAGTTCCTCAAGATCAAGTATGGGATACTCTGGAAATGGATTTCTCCCCTGCTGCTGCTTACCCAACTTAAGAATATCAGAATCTGTTAATCTAAGAAAATCAGCAAAAGACGCTATCAAATTCAGCTTACATAAACCGTATGCATAATCCCTGATCATAATCTCCGATATGAGTACTTTCTGGTGGTAATAAATATAGCTGAATAGCATAATTTTACAGAAAGTCAGCTCTTCAATAGCTGTAATACCATTAAAATTAATAACAAGCCTGTCCTCTATCTTACCATCTGTGGATAGTACGGAATGTACCTGAATCTTGGTAAATAAACGCTCCATATCGTATTGCAGAGTCAGACCTGCTGTCAAACTGTCTCGTTTAATATAGTCCAATTTGTCAGCATCAAATGGACCATTGATAATAGAGGTCTGGTAGCTTGAAATCTTCCCCAAACGCTCAATATTTTTACCGATAATCATACATCCCACATCAATAAACAATGTTTTCTTTACAGTATCCTTTTCGGGAAAGTTCACATGCCCAAAAAAGAAATCTTTGAATGTTGTAGTATTTATGATTATAAAAGACAAGATTTCATGTGGCTTTGGTTTCAATTCCAGCACATCATTGAACTTCTTGCGCAAAGCCACAAAATCCTGAAGTTCACCATATATTGTTTCGGATAAATGAGAATAAAAACAATGCCCTATATCATGTAATAGGGCAGCCAAAACAATGGAATTTCTTACAATTTCCGGGATTATAAAACCATCGGAATTCTTACCTATTTTATCACACATAATTTTAGCAGCAGAAGCAACTCCAAGCGAATGCTCGAAACGAGAATGGCGTGCGGCTGGATATGTAAGCATGGCCAGACCAACCTGATTAATATCTCTCAACCGTTGAAACAACGGTGAATCAATAATCTGCATCTCCCATGCTGAATAATCTATAGATCCCCAGACGGGATCATGAATTGTCTTCTTGTCAGTTTCTGCGGGTACATAACGTTGTAATTTCTCTTTTACAAAATCCTCGATATCTGCTTCTATCTTTTTGTACTCCGAAGAATCAATTATTTCCTTAATCCTTTTCATCTTCCCTCCAAAATTTTGCTAGAACAGTGTTGCCAACTGCAACATAGCTTCTGCCACTTCTTCCGTACACTCCGCCAAAATCTCTTCTGCTTCTTCTGCCGTCAGATAAATGACTAGCTTCTCATACTTAGGATTCAATTTACCGACAAGACCAAATGTCTGCAGACTATTAATTCCTTCCGAAATATCATTGGATACTACTGTGTCAATACCCGTTCTGAACTCAATATCCTCAAACATGTACTTATACTGACCATAGGCCTGCTTAAAACTGTATATGCGCTTAATAATAGAATCCAAATCGATTATGACCTTGTTCCTCTTGATCAGAGAAGCACAAAGATAACGCATAAAATTGTAAGAGCTAATCTGTGGCTTTCCACACACTAATTCCATTATGAATCCTCCTGAACAAAACAATAATTCCAGCATATAAGTAGTTTAACCCTTAACCTAGTAAATATCAACTGTTAATTATGATTTTTGAATATAATAATTAAGATGCTTGTATTTGCAACAACTTTCGCAATCACCACTTTATACTTATTATATATTAAAGGCAACAAAATTGCAACTATTTAATTGCATCTTCATCACATTTCTCACTATAAATTATCCAACTCTCCGCTTTCAGAACCATCAAAACCGAAACGTATCCTTCAGCCCGCTCCAATTCTCGTCCTTCTCGCTGAGCTTTAAGGCAGTTCCATCCTCCAGGCAATACCCTTCCCCGGAAGCACTACCATGATACACGCCCACAACCTGAGGCCAATGAATCCCGATCTCAGGATCATTCCAAGCTAGTCCGCCCTCATCACCGGGGTGATAGAAGTCCGTACACTTGTAGCAAAACTCTGCCACATCGCTCAACACCAGAAAGCCATGTGCAAAGCCTTCCGGAATGTAAAACTGCTTCTTATTCTCAGCAGTAAGCTCCACACCGAACCACTTTCCATAGGTCTTGCTGTCGCTTCTTAAATCCACCGCTACATCAAAAACAGAACCCTTCACCACTCTGACCAGCTTACCCTGAGGGAACTCCTTCTGAAAATGCAACCCACGCAGAACACCCTTCACCGAACAGGACTGATTGTCCTGCACAAAGACCATATCCAGGCCCGCATCCTGCATATCCCGCTGATTATATGTCTCCATGAAATACCCTCTGTCATCCCCAAACACACTTGGCTGAATGATACAGAGCCCCTGGATACCGCCAACATTCTTCTCTACAGTAATCTTTCCCATATATCCTCTCCTAACGGTTACCGTACATCTTCTCATAATAATTCTGATACTCACCGGAAATGATGGTCTCCCACCACTCCTTATTGTTCAGATACCACTGAATGGTCTTCTGAATACCATCCGCAAACTTGGTCTCCGGCAGCCAGCCCAGTTCATTATGAATCTTAGTAGGATCGATGGCATAACGCATATCATGTCCCTTACGATCTGTCACATATGTAATCAGATCTTCGGACTTACCAAGAGCCTTACAGATGATCTTGACGATATCAATATTCTTCATCTCATTATGACCGCCAATGTTGTAGACCTCACCGACACGACCCTTGTGAATAATCAGATCAATGGCCTTGCAGTGATCTTCTACATAAAGCCAGTCACGGACATTCAAGCCTTCCCCATATACAGGCAATGGCTTATCATTCAGAGCATTTGCGATCATCAACGGGATCAGCTTCTCCGGGAAATGATAAGGTCCATAATTGTTGGAACAACGGCTGATGGTAATAGGCAGTCCATAGGTCCTATGATACGCCTGCACCAACAAATCTGCTGCAGCCTTAGAAGAACTGTATGGACTGCTGGTATGAATGGGTGTTTCCTCCGTAAAGAACAAATCCGGTCTGTCCAAGGGCAGATCCCCATACACTTCATCGGTAGAAACCTGATGATAACGGGTGATACCATACTTTCTGCAGGCATCCATCAGCACTGCAGTCCCCTTAATATTCGTATCCAGGAACACCTCCGGATTCTCAATAGAACGGTCTACATGACTTTCTGCTGCGAAATTCACAACCATATCCGGATGTTCCTCTTCAAATAATTTATAAACTGCTTCGCGGTCTGTAATGGACTCCTTCACAAAACGGAAGTTAGGGTTGTCCATTACCGGTGCAAGGGTCGTTAAATTCCCCGCATATGTCAAACAATCCAGACATACAATCCGATACTCCGGGTACTTGTTTAACATGTGAAAAATAAAATTGCTTCCAATAAATCCGGCTCCGCCGGTTACGATGATGGTCATATTTTTAATCTCCATCTATAAATTTGTCTTAAAATCTTTGATTTCAAATATTCCTTTAAATAAATTACTGTAGTATTTTTAGTTAATAGTCCTAAAACCAAATAAGTCATTCCTCCACATAATACAGATAATGCCAACTCCATGACCGTGTTAGATACTATTAATTTTATGACTTCTACCACGACTACCAAACCTCCTGTCATAAAACATATAGTTATTACAAACTTTTTTTGCAGTTTTAATCTAATATTCTTACTAACAAAAACTATCTGTATTATCATAACTATGCATTCCGTAATAACAGAGGCAAACGCTGCTCCATTTTGTAAATAACTCGGAATTAACATATAATTCAGTAATATATTTACTATAGCCCCCAATACAACACTTACAAAAAGTGCCCTTTCTTTTTTAAATGTCATAAGAAGTTGCGTTCCGTACAAATTTCCCACTGTAGTAAACAAAATAAATGGGGAGAATATTTGCATTGTTACTATACATGGCATAAAATCCGAACCAAACATAATATTTACAATGTCCTCAGAAATCAGAATCAAACCAATTGTTATAGGAATGCATATAACTATAATAATATTAAGGGCTTTCTGTGCCAAATTCTTCAATTCATTTATCTGATTTTCATCATTATATCGCACCAACTTAGGTAACATTACGCCGCCTAAAGATGCAGTAACAACAGCAATTGTGCTGATTATTTTATGACAATTAGTATAATATCCTACAATTACATCTGAAGTCATAACTCCCAACATTGTTGTATCTAAAAGAGCATAAATATTGATTGCCAACTGCGTTGATAATAAAACAAAAATTGGGGAGAGGTGTTTCCTGAATTTTATTTTTTTTACATCTAACTTTACATATTTCCTTAGATGTAAAAAATTAAATAAATAGTTTCCAACTATCGCCATACTTTGAATTAACGCATAAATGATATAGTCTTCATAACTCTGAACAAAAACGAACATAGCAACCAAAGACACAATTTTAACAAAAAAACTCCTCTTGGTAATATATGTAAACTCTTCTAAACCTTGATAAAACCAATCTACATTAAATATATTAAAAAATAATTGTATTCCCGCAACTAAAAATAGATTCTTTCTACTTAAAAAATACGGCAAATACCATATCACTAACAAATAAAATAACGAAGTAGTAACTGTACTTATAAAATTAATAATAAATAATTCACTAAACGTTTTATTCAATAATTTATTATTTTCTTTTACTAATGCAATTTCTCTAATACCATAACGTGGAATACCTAACGCGGCAAACAAAACAAACCAAGAAACAATGTTTTGAGCATAATTAACCTTCCCTAAGCCATCTGCCATAATTATTCGTGATAAATATGGTACTGTAATAAGCGGAAAAATAGCATTTAACATGTTATATGCCGCATTATAAACAAAATTTACTGAGAGTGATTTTTTTCTACTTTGATTCATATTATTATTCATAAAATTCCCCAAATCAATACCGCAGTATTAGTTTAATCTCCCTTTAACTTTATCACTTGTATATATTAACAAACATATAATCATTATAACTACAATATAATTATATCCTTCAAAGAAAAAAACAGATATGCCAGTTCCTAGAATCCCCAAATTTGTTGCAATTGATATCTTATTATCAATTCTGCTTTTAATAAATCTTTTAAATGCGATAATTAATATATATATTTCTATACTAAGACCAATTAATCCCATTTCATGAATTGAAGTAAAATACTGATTATCTATTGCTGCTGTCCAAGCATTCCCCCATTTTATAACTGGAAATAGTTGCATAAAATATTTATCATAATTTTTCCCCATTCCAAAAAGGAATTTTAAAGTATTTCCCTCTTTCCAGTAATTTATTGAATTTATCATAGTCTCAATCCTAATAATATTTCCTTCACCCGCATCCAGACTTCCTCTAATCCTACTTGCAATAAATTCATATATAATATAAACTATATTTATCCTAAGCAAAAACAGAAAAATCATTACAAAACTAACTATTATAAAAATATTTATAATTCTTTTTCTTTTTAAAGCTAGTCTCCCTTTAATCTCACTTATCTGTTTCAAAAACCACATAAATATCACTATACCAACAGAACC
>JAZUCP010000228.1:0-1749 GCA_045639165.1 Acetatifactor sp.
ATTTCCTATAATACACCCTATAAACACTGGGCGTCATCCCCTGTCGCTGTTTAAAATATTTACAAAAGTAAAACTGATCGCAGAAGCCCAGTTCTTCTGCGATCTCCCCTATCGACAGTTTCCCCATAGCTAACAGCTGCCTTGCCTTGTCCATAATCAGCCGCTCTCTGTAACGTCCGATGGACATACCGGTTTCCTTCTTAAAATGTTTGGCCAGAGTGCTTTCCGAAGCATTCATCATTTTGGCAATTTCCTGCACTGACACCGATATCTTCATACCGGGCAATATGGCAAAAAGCTTTGTCACCATATCTGAATACTGTCTGTTCACCTTTTCTGCCACACCGGCTTCTTTTATAAATGCCGCTACAGCTCTATAAACCTCTCCCTGCAGGCTAAAGAAATCCTCAGGACTTCTCCCCATCATCCACTGCCTCATTTGATTCAGGTATGCCTCATCTACAGGCAAAGCATAATAGTTTTTACAGCCGTTGAAAAGTTCCAGACCGTTCTGAAGCAACACATTAATATGGATATAAACTTTTTCCAGCCTGTCCTCACAAAAATAATCATAGGAGAAGCCATTGGGGATCAGATATAGGCGGCCGGGATTAAGCTCATGAAGTTCTTCCCTGCCGTCACCACCATGTATCCGCAGATAACCCTTGCCGGATATTACATAATACAATCTGGAAAATGGCGAGCACACGTCCTGCTGGCGCCATTCACTGTCAAGATCTGCAAACCCTGTCTCATATAGCTCTATTTTCAATGCATTCATCACTTTCGAAAACTCATCGTTCTTCTGTACTCTCATGCTGAAATCTCCATATTTTTGATTAAAAATTACATTTCCTTCCGTTTACTTTTACAATACACTGAAATTATGAAATAAACAATATTACAAAGGAGATTTTTTATGAATTTCAGACAGGTACATTTAGATTTTCACACCAGCGAGAAGATTCCCGGTATCGGTTTCCGCTTTGACAAAAAGCAGTTTCAGACTGCCCTTAAGACCGGGCATGTGAATTCCATTACTGTTTTTTCCAAATGTCACCACGGCTGGGCCTATCATCCTTCCCAAGCAAATGAAATGCATCCACATCTGGATTTTGACCTGCTGGCATCCCAGATCGAGGCAGCTCATGAAATCGGTGTAAAAACACCTGTATATTTATCCGCAGGTCTGGACGAAAAGCTGGCCATCCGCCATCCCGAGTGGCTGGTTCGTGACAAAAATGAACAGACCACCTGGGTAAAAAGTTTCCTCACTCCCGGCTATCATCGTTTTTGTATGAATACTCCTTATTTGGATATTCTGACCGAACAAATCAAGGAAGTCTGCGAAAACTATGATGCCGACGGAATCTTCTTAGACATTGTAGGGGTAATCCCCTGCTATTGCTCCAACTGTATCCGTACTCTGCGTGCGGAAGGCAAAGACCCATCCGATGAGAATGCCGTTATGGAGTTAGCAGAACGCACCTATGCGAACTATACCAGGAAATGCCGGGAGGCTATCGACAGTGTGAAACCCGGACTGCCTCTGTTCCACAATGCCGGACATATCCGTCAAGGCAGACGCGACCTGGCACATATGAATACCCATTTAGAGCTGGAAAGTCTTCCAACCGGTGGTTGGGGATATGATCATTTCCCTCTTTCTGCCCGTTATGCACAGACGCTGGGAATGGATTTCTTAGGTATGACCGGTAAATTCCACCAGTCCTGGGGTGAATTCGGCGG
>JAZUCP010000229.1:0-3075 GCA_045639165.1 Acetatifactor sp.
CAGGTGTCGGACTTTTGATTGTATTTCTGGGAATCCGGTTTCACAGGGAAACGATGATTACCTTTCTGGATGTGGGACAGGGAGATTGTATTGTGATCATGGACGAGAAGGGCAATACCTTTTTGGTAGATGGGGGAAGCACTAGCAAGAAAGAGATTGGAGAAAATGTGATTCAGCCATTTTTAAAATATCATGGAATTGATTCTCTGGACGGTGTGTTTATCACCCATCCGGATAAGGATCATATGAATGGTATAGAGGAGTTATTGAAAGAGGAGCTGATGGAGATTCAGACCTTGTATTTGCCGGATGTGGACCAAAGCTACAGGGAAGGATTTGATGTAATAACAGAGATGATAGCGTCAGAGGGTGCTGCGACAGAGCAACTTGGGGCAGAGAGGATCGTATATTATGGAGCAGGAGACATCCTGCAAACGGACTGTCTACAAATACACTGCCTTCATCCTGAAAAAGGGGTGGAATCTGCAGACAATACTTCTTCCGGATGTTTTCTGGTGCAGGCAGATGGGTGCAAGGTTCTTTTGACTGGAGACGTGGAAGGGGAAGGGGAGCGTATGCTGGTAGATGAATTGCAGACTATCATGCAAGACAAATTTCAGGACATAGTGCAAAGCCAAGGAAATTCTTTTATCCATGTGCTGAAGGCAGCCCATCATGGATCCCGCTATGCCACAAAGGATGCGCTGCTGACAGTTACAAACCCTTCAGTGGTGGTAATATCTTGCAGTGAGAAAAATCCCTATGGACACCCCCATGAGGAATTGTTGGAGAGGCTACACGGCTATACAAAAAATGTATATGCCACAAAGGATAAAGGAGCTATTACAGTGTATACAAGAAAGAGGATTGTTGAATTTTATAAATAAAGGAGTGGTAAAATGTTTTTGTATGGTAAGGAAATTGTGGCAGGAAAAAAGAGTATCGGCAATCTGCTGCTGACTGCCTTGTGGCCGGTAGGAAGTACCATGTATGTGTGGGGTGGCGGATGGAATGAGGCGGATGACGGAGCCGGCGTGGAGGCTAGAAGAATTGGTGTCAGTCCACGTTGGAAGGTATTTGCAGATCGGCAAACGAAGGACTATGATTTTGAAAAGACCAGATATCAAATTCATGATGGTCTGGATTGTTCCGGATATGTGGGTTGGGTTTTGTACAATGTATTTGAAAAAGAAAATTGCAGAGCCGGGTATGTAATGCCTTCCACATATATGGCCTGGGAATTTGCAGGTGCAGGCTGGGGAAAATATACGCCGGCACATCTTGTAAAGGACTGGAAAGCTGGGGATATTATGAGTATGAAAGGCCATGTGTGGATTGCACTTGGTATGTGCAGTGATGGAAGTGTTCTTCTGCTTCATGCCAGCCCGCCGGGAGTAATCCTCTGCGGTACAGCAGCGAGGGCCATAGAGCTGGCGAAAGCTTATATGAAAAAATATTATCCGAACTGGTATGAAAGATTTCCGGAATGCGGGCGAGATAACTCCTATCTGAAAAATTCAAATCAGATGCGTTGGAGTCAAGAGGTGCTTGCTGATTCGGAAGGCCTGAGGAATAAAACAGGGGAAGAAGTGCTGGCGTGGATGTTTGGAGAAAAAAGGATTGCAGATTGCGGGGAATTCTTTTATAGTAATATTAGGAAAGTGTAATGGAAATGGAGAAAGTACCTTGCAGAGAATCAATAATGATATCAAAAGCGGCGAGTTTCAGCCGGTATATCTTTTGTACGGAGAAGAGAGATATCTGCGCAAGCAGTATAAGGATAAGTTAAAGAATGCTCTTTGCGATCCCGATGATACCATGAACAGTCATGTATATGAAGGGAAAAATATGCCAGTGGGTGAGATCATCGACTTGGCGGAAACTTTGCCTTTTTTTGCCCCCAGACGTGTCATTTTTATCGAAAACAGTGGATTGTTCAAAAGCGGCGGAGAGCAGATGGCAGAGTATCTGAATGCACAGAATGAATCCACAGTGATTGTTTTTGTGGAATCTGAGGTGGATAAGAGAAGTAAGCTTTTTAAAGCAGTAGGGAACAAGGGAAGTGTGATTGAATTTACCTCTCAAGATGAGAATACCTTGAAGCGTTGGATTGCCGGTATTCTGAAAAAAGAGGGCAAAAAGATCACAGAGAATACAGTGCAGTTATTTTTAACCAAAACCGGTACGGATATGGAGAACATCTATATGGAATTGGAAAAGCTGATCTCTTACTGCATGGATAAGGAAGTGGTAAGCTCAGAGGATGTGGAAGCCATCTGTACCGCCAGAATCAGCAATCATATCTTTGACATGGTGGATGCCATTGCAGATAAACGAAGCAGGGATGCGTTACAGCTTTACTATGATCTGCTGGCATTAAAGGAGCCGCCTATGCGAATTCTTTTCCTGATTGCAAGGCAGTGTAATATACTGCTGCAGGTCAAGTCAATGAAGAATAAAGGGGTATCCGGTAAGGAGATGGCCAGTGCCATAGGTGTGCCTGTATTTGCACTCAACAAATACATGGCTCAGGCCGGAAAGTTTAAATCCTCTGTCCTGAAAAATGCAGTTGTGCGATGCGTGGATGCAGAAGAGGCTGTAAAGACCGGAAGGATGAACGATGTGATGAGTGTGGAGATACTGATCATGAGCGTGCTGGAGGAAGAATAGGGATGAACAGCCGGCGGAAGATTGTTTATTGGCTATAGGGCATATATATTGTTTAAAAGATATTATCTATATGCTGAAGATAAGACATAGGGCATATATAATATTAAATGAAAACTTAAATAAGGGAATATTATCGTACACTATATACTGTATCATAAGAATCAGGAAGAGGGAAAACCTTCCTGATTCTTTTACGTTGATAATGAATCAGATTGATGGCCGTCAGGAAGCGGCGGAATGGAGACATATGAAGAGTACAGCAAGAAATATTACATTTATCATGACAACAATCCTTTTGATTTTGATCAGTACATTTTTTGTTACAAAGACAGTTCAGGGGCAGTCGGATAAGGAGCTGGCAGCCAGAGAGGGGTATTATCTGGTATTGGAAAAGGAATATGTCAG
>JAZUCP010000230.1:0-3706 GCA_045639165.1 Acetatifactor sp.
CTTCATTTCATGGATACATTCAAAGTATGCATTTCTTGGATCATAACCAGCTTCAATAAGAGTTTCATAACCAGCCTGCATAAGAGCACATACACCACCGCAAAGAACTGCCTGTTCGCCGAAAAGGTCGGTTTCTGTTTCTGTTCTGAAGGTTGTCTCCAAAACGCCCGCTCTTGCACCGCCGATAGCCTGCGCATATGCAAGTGCTTTGTCTAAAGCCTTACCGGAAGCATCCTGATGAACAGCTACTAAACAAGGAACACCCTTGCCTGCCTGATATTCACTTCTTACAGTGTGTCCGGGGCCCTTAGGAGCAATCATGGTAACGTCAACATTCTTAGGAGGAACGATCTGTCCGAAATGAATATTAAAACCATGAGCAAACATTAACATATTGCCTTCTTCAAGGTTTGGTTCGATATCTTTCTTGTACATAGAAGCCTGTAATTCATCATTGATCAGAATCATAATGATATCTGCCTTCTTAGCTGCTTCTGCTGCTGTGTACACTTCAAAACCCTGTCTTACTGCCTTGTCCCAAGACTTAGAACCTTCGTAAAGACCAATGATAACATTGCATCCTGATTCCTTAGCATTTAATGCGTGTGCATGTCCCTGGCTTCCGTAGCCGATTACTGCGATTGTTTTTCCTTCCAGTAAAGAGAGATTACAGTCTTCCTGGTAATAAATTTTTGCCATAATATTTTCCTCCATCTTATGATGATTTATTTTGTCAGGTCACACCGGATGGTCGCACCTAATTAACGTTGTTTAAAATATGTAAGTTGCTCTTATTCAAAGCTTGCCAGATTATCCACACCTCTGCTCAAACCTGCAATACCGGTTCTTGCTAGTTCCAGAATCTCAAAGCCTTCCAACAGATTTAAGAATGCATCGATCTTATCCTGTGTACCGGTCAGCTCTACGATAAGGCTTTCCTTGGCAACGTCTACAATCTTTGCTCTGAAAATATCTGCTACGGAGATGATTCCCTGACGCTGCTGTGCACCAGCTTTGATCTTTACAAGAGCCAATTCTCTGTAAACACTTTCTTCCGGTTTCAATTCTCTGATATCCCTTACATCAACAAGCTTTCCAACCTGCTTCTCGATCTGCTCCAGGATCTCATCATCACCGGTAGCAACAATGGTAATTCGGGTATATCTGGGATCAGCGGTAACACCTGCTGTAATGCTTTCGATATTGTAGCCTCTTCTGGAATACAGTCCTGAAATACGGCTCAGAACACCGGAAGTATTGTCTACAATCAACTGAAATACTTTTTTCTGCATAAACAAAACCCCTTAAAATAAATATTAATCGAAATTTTAGCACATTAAAGCGTTAATGTCAACAATTTATTCATTTTCCTTGCATTTTGCAAGAGCAACCGTTCCGGTACGTGCAACTTCCACAATACTGATACCCTTAAGCATGTTTATCAGAAGCTTGATCTTATCCGGAACATCGCAGATCTGAATGATCATATAATGTGTAGACATATCTACGATATCTGCCTTCATGATCTCACAGATCTCCATAATGTCCTTACGATTGGATTTATTATATTTAATTTTAATCAGCATCAATTCTCTGCTGACACTCTGAATCTCATCAAAGGTTTTTACTTTGATAACATCGATCTTTTTATTTAATTGTTTTTCGATTTGCTCAATGGTTCTTTCATCACCACTGCTGACAATGGTCATACATGAAACATCCGGATCATCCGTTTCCCCAACCACAAGGCTGTCGATATTAAAACACCTTCTTGCGAACAGGCCCGCAACCTTACCTAAAACACCGGATCTGTTCTCTACCAATACGGAATATATTCTTTTTTTCATACGCATTTACCATACCTTTCACAGATTCGTGTTCAGATCATTTTACAAGATCCATAGGATCAATGAAGCATTCTACAAGTAGTCTTTCGTCTCCTGCAAGAATCTCATCGATAACAGCATCAATATTTTCCATGGTACGCACCCGGATAAATTTCATATCATAGGCTTCCGCCATCTTATCCAAGCGTGGACTGCCTGACAGATCTACTACGGAATAATTATCTTTGTAAGTATAATGCTGATACTCACGCACCATACCCAGATAATTATTTCTTAAAACAATGATCTTAACCGGAATATCAAACTGCTTCATGGTTGCAAGTTCCATCATGGACATCTGGAAGGAACCATCTCCACATACTGCGATCACCTGTCTGGATTTGTCTGAAAGCTTTGCTCCCATTGCTGCCGGGATGGAATAACCCATGGTACCCATACCGCCGGAAGTAAAGAACTTACCTTCTTTAACGATATGATATCCGCAGGACCAGATCTGGTTCTGGCCAACGTCTGCAACATATACCGCATTATTTTCCATCTTTTCAGAAAGCTTTGTAATAAATACAGCCGGATCCACATAATCCGGATTAGGTTTTCTCTTTACCTCAAGATTCACTTTATATTCATTTAAAAGTGCAAGCCATTCGCTGTGGTCACAATCCATTTCTTCATTCATCATATCCTGGAAAATATGCTTTGCATCACCAACCAGTGGGATCGTAGAAACTGCATTTTTACCGATTTCAGCAGGGTCAACGTCCATATGAACAAGAATCTTATTCTGTGTGATCAGTCCGGGCTGGCTAACCGCTCTGTCCGCCACACGGGCACCCACCATGATCAAAAGATCGGATTCATTCATAGCTTTATTTGCATAGGGTTTACCATTATTACCTACCATTCCGAAGTATAACGGATGCTTTGTAGGCATAACACCAATACCCATCATAGTAGAAACCACTGGAATATTGTATTTTTCAGCAAAGGCCTGAAGCTCTGCTTCTGCTTCACTCAAATGGACACCGCCGCCGGCACAGATAATGGGCTTCTTCGCCTTGGAAAGCTCTTTTAACACCCTCTTAATCTGAGCCATATTGCCCTTCACTGTGGGCTTATATGTACGCATATTGATCTCTTCCGGATACTGGAACTTATTGATGGTCGCATTCTGAATATCAATAGGTACATCAATCAGGACAGGACCTTTACGTCCTGTATTAGCCAGATGAAATGCCTCTTTAAAGATTCTCGGAATGTCATTTACATTTTTTACAAGATAACTATATTTTACAAAGGATTCAACAGCACCTGTAATATCCGCTTCCTGGAATACATCACTTCCTAAAAGGGCACTGTTAACCTGACCTGTAATACATACAAGGGGAATACTGTCAGCAAAAGCTGTTGCAATACCGGTAATCACATTGGTTGCACCGGGGCCGCTTGTTACCGCACATACACCGGGTCTTCCGGTCATTCTTGCAAGACCGCTGGCTGCATGCGCCGCATTCTGCTCGGTTCTGATCAAAATTGTCTGAATATCAGATTCTAATATACTGTTATAAAAAGGACAAATAGCTACTCCAGGATAACCAAAGACGTATTTTACATCCTCCGCTTCTAAACATTTAATAATTGCGTCTGCACCTATCATAGTGGAACCTCCTTTTATTTATTGATTCATTTTAATATCAATTGTCTGAAAATTCAGAAAAATAATATTAATGTTAAGATTTTATCACATTAAAGTTTTAAAGGCAAGCATTATTTTACAGATCTAAGAGTCTTTTTACAACCTTAACCGCATCTGATGCATCTGAAGAATAAGCATCTGCATGAATCTCCTCTGCAAACTCCTG
>JAZUCP010000231.1:0-6017 GCA_045639165.1 Acetatifactor sp.
CCTGCTGCCGGCACATCTTCTTCGCTGTTTAAAAGTCGAAGTAATGCTTCAAAGAAATCCTCTCCCAGCATCTTTCCTGTCAGCTTACTCAAAGAGCGGATCTTTAGATTTGCCACCACACCGCTTGTTAATACCTTCTCCGGAATCCCCAATTGCAGCAAGAGCTTTGCCAGTGCGTCATGCCCCACCGTTGAAGCATAAATATCACCCATCCGGCTGTCCATTGTCAATTTCATTCTATCCTCACTTCCCCTCCGAAATTTTTTTCCAGATATACCTTTACATCCTCATATACTTTTGTCTTTTCCGGCTCATTTAATATTTCATGACGCATGCCCGGATATAGAATGGATTCTACTTTTTCATATCCAACTGTTCTCATAAATTCTACTTCTGCATCAAAGAGCTTTCTGCCCCCGATACAAGGATCCTCTTCTCCTGCGATAAACAAGATAGGTACAGCTTTATTGTTACATTGCCACCCTTCTTGTTGAAAAGTTCTGGCAAGCAGTTCAAACAAGATGCTAAAACCATCCACTGTAAAGGTAAATCCACATGCCTCATCTTCATCATAGACTGCAACCTCTGCTGGATCAGAATTCAGCCATGCAAAGCTGCTGTCTTCTTGAGAAAAACGCTTTGAATACGCAAGAAAGCTTAAAGTATTCAATAGCTTTGCCACATGTCTTCCACCCAATAATCCTTTTTGTAGCTTTGCCAGTATCAAAGCAATACGGATGGCCGGGTTCTTACAAGGTGCTCCGGACAAAACCACTCCTGCAACCGCATTATCATGCTCTTTTAAAAAGCTTCTTGCAGCCAATGAGCCCATGCTGTGTCCAAACAAGATCACGGGGACGTTCGGCAGTTTTTCTTTTGCGACCTCATTTATCAGTAGGATATCATCCAAAAATCCATCCGTCCCCACCTCATACATATAACCATAGTCTGACTTTTCCTTTACACTTTCTCCATGCCCTCTATGGTCGTGAATGATACTGGCATAGCCACATTCTGCCAGAAACTCCATAAAAGGAAGGTATCTTTCTTTATGCTCGCTCATGCCATGCAAAATCTGTACAACACCTTTGCATGGTTTTTGATCCGGCTGCATATATATGGCCGAAAGCTTTAATTCATCTACACGAGATGTGATCGTTATCTTTTCTTGTAAAATCATAGAATATCACCACTATCCTTTTCTTTTAATATAGTATATTGCACCTGAAATAGCAATCAATTAGAGGGTATCGAACTGAATTACGGTAATATTTGAGTTTTCTTCAAATTAAACCGTACAGTTTATCTCGTTATTACGTTCAATATTCTAAAAACGCTAAATGCAACCGTACTTTTACAGTTCATAATACGGTTACTGTCCAAATCACATCTATTTCAACCGTAATTTAATTTTAAAAATACGGTCGAAATACATAATAATTATATTCTGCCCGTATTTTTACTGTACTTTTACGGTTCCATCTCTATATTATTAAAATCCAACCGTAAAAATCGCCACTTCAGCCCCACTAAACTACACTGCATCACGACCCACTGGACTTATAATGTCTTACCCCAAACTTCCACAACAGATAGCAGGGAATCACAAATATAATCGCCAGCAGCGGCAAAAAAACATATATTTTATTATCGGTTCGCCCCAATAGATACTGAAGCGGATAATACTGCACCAGTGTATATGGCACGATAACCGTAGCAAACTGCATCATTCTTTTCCCATACACATCAATGGGATACTTCCCGTACTCCCGTCCACCGTCCGTCAGCACATTCATAAATTCCAGGCCTTCTAAGGTAAAAAAGCATAATGCTGCGTACACTAAAAATAAACCGGTAAATAATAAACTGCCGCCGATCAGCATAAATATGACCGTTACTACCTTTGAAAAGTTCCACTCCACACCACTGTGGGTCACTCCATAAATAAAAGTAACCACTGCCTGGATCATTCGTCCGATCCGGGTGATTTCAAATCTGCTTCCCAGCACCTGCAGAATTTCATTTCTGGGGCGTACCATAACCCGGTCAAACTCTCCCCGCCTGACGATTCCGGCGAACATATCAAAGCCTCTGGCATACATTTCTGCCAGTGAAAACTCCAAAAGCACAATGGAAAAGCATAAAAGCACCTCGCTGTAGGTGTATCCTTTTACACTGTGAAATCGCTGGAACATAAAATAAATTCCAAAGAATGCACTGAAGGAAGTTAACAACTGGCCTATGGTCATTAAGAGAAAAGATGTCTTATATTGCATGGTGCTTCGCACATTGACGGATACATAATGCATGTATAATTCCAGGCCATTTACAATCTTTTTGCATTTTTTCCTGCAAAATTCGACTACTTTTTGCATGTAAACTCACCCTCCCTGCACGATAACTTTCTTTTCTGCCAATCCACACAGCAATTTTCCCACAATGGTCAATATCACGAACCACATAACCTGCAGCAAAATGGCTCTTATCATTTGTTCCTCCGACATACTGCCGCTATAAATCCGAAGAGGCACATTTTGCATGGATGCAAAAGGCAGTACCTCTAAGACTGCCTGCATCTTCTCCGGGAAGAAAGGGATGGGTATGATAGCCCCTGCAAAAAACTCTACAACAGAGGTGATCAGAATCCTTAATCCGCTGGGCGAGATGGTAAAGAAAGCCAGACCATAAATAATGATAAAGAAAGATACAGTCACCAAAAATCCCAGCACCATAGCCAATAAAAAGAAGCCAAAGTTCTTCCAGCCTGCGGGTGCACTCATTCCATAGGGTGATGGCAGGAAAGATGCCACCAGCAAGATAGGCACGCAACGGAGCATGGCTCTGGACAAACGATTGGCCACGCTTCTGGAAAACCACATATTATAAATACTGATGGGACGGCACATTTCATAGGCAACATTCCCATTCATAATATTGTCAAAAATCTCATGTTCCACCAGCCAGGCAGCAAACAGTACCAAAAATGCCTGTTGCAGCCAGATATAGGAGCTGGTGGCTTCCAGGGTCATGGGAAAAGCTTCCGGCTCTGCTTCATAAAAGGCCCGGAATATTAAAATCTCCATGGCGCCCCAGAAAAACTGGGTGACGATGCCTGCCATTGCCGCGGTACGATACTGCAGTCCCATGGAAAAACGCAGCCTGAAAAATGAAATATACTTCTTCATTCCACATCCTCCCTAAATATCATAGGATTTATATAGTTCGGCAATGGTTTCATCAATATTTGCGTCACCCTTTTTAATATCATCCAAAGTTCCATCCATTAAGATCTGTCCTTTTCCAATCAGAATAATCCGGCTGGTCAAAGCCTCAATATCCTGCATATCATGGGTGGTCAGGATCCCTGTGGCCCCATGGAGCTGTTTCTGCTTCTTAATGAATCCCCGACCCGCCAGCTTGGATACGGCACCCAGCCCGATGGTGGGTTCATCCAAAAAAAGAATTTTAGGGCTGTGTAACAGGGAAGCCGCCACTTCACACCGCATGCGCTGCCCCAAAGAAAGCTGCCTTGTAGGTGTCCGCAGCAGCTCCCCCAAATGCAAAAGCTCTGTCAATTCCTCCAGATTAGAGCGGTATGTATGCTCTGAAACAGAATAAATATCTTTTAAGAGCTCAAAAGAATCTATTACCGGGACATCCCACCACAACTGGGAACGCTGTCCGAATACCACTCCGATCTGTGCCACATGTTCAATTCGATTCTTCCAGGGAACTCTTCCATCCACCAGACAGCTTCCGCTGTCCGGTGTGAGTATCCCGCTTAATATCTTGATCGTGGAGCTCTTACCGGCTCCATTGGGACCGATATATCCTACCATTTCCCCATCCTGTATGGTAAAGCTTACATCCTTAAGTGCCTGTATCTGCTCATATTCTCTATGAAAAAGTGCCTTGCACGCTTCCCCAAATCCTGCATTTCGCTTGGCAATCTTGTAGGATTTGCATATATTCTCCATGACAATCATAATCGGTCCCTTTCTCTTTTATTCCGCTTCCATAAAATAAATCCTGGAGCCAAAATCCGGATAGAATCTAACCTGGTCATTATAGCCGGTTCCTGCAAAGGCCTGCTTCAATCTTACTCCGCCTTGCATCAGCATATCCCCATATGCATAAAAATCCTCTGTTTCCCCGTCCATCTTTACGAATTTGGCAATGGTGTTATGTAATAGAGAATCCTGCTTAATGTGAATGGGGGCAATCATATTTACCAGATCTCCAAAAGGCTTAATACTGTACTTCATCTTCCGATTGTAGAAATGGTATATATCTTCCTCATTCAAGCCCTTGGCCTTATAATACTGAAAGCTGGTATTGGGTATGGCAAGCTTCTGCATCACAAGACCTACCGCTTTCTTGCCATCCTGTGACACACAGGTCCACTCCATGGTATTATCCCCGCCATTGCTCAGACAGCTTCCCGCCTGATAGCCGGCTCCTGCTTTCACGTGGAAGCTCCGGCCTCTGTAAAAGCAACCCTTCTGCAATACTTCCCGCCATTGCTTATACAATGCGATCTGGGCCTTTATAGGCTCCATATCTTCTTTCTTCATATCGCTGAAATTGCACTCATATCCAAAGACACCAAAGCAAGCCACGTTAAACCGGGTTTCCAAGGGCGTATTTCTCAAGGTTTGATGATTTGGACATGCCGAAACATGAGCTGTCACCACTGACATAGGATATCCATAGCTATAATTATTCTGGATTTCCGCACGACAGAGTGCATCCGTATCATCGCTGGCCCAGATCTGCGGGAAATAACATAAAATTCCCAGATCGAATCGATTGCCTCCGGAAGCACATCCCTCAAAGAGTATGTGGGGGAATGTTTCCGTCAATGCTTTCATCACCCGATAAAGTCCCATTACATAACGATGGGCAACCTCACCCTGTCGGTCCGCCGGCAGTCCATCTGAAAAATAATCCGCAAAGATCCGGTTCATATCCCATTTCACATAGGAAATATCTGCGGAGGAGAACACCTGAGACATCTTGCCGATCAGATAGTCCTGTACCTCTATCTTGGTCAGATCCAGGATCCTCTGATTTCTTCCCTCACAATGAGGCTTGCCCGGAATCTGCAATACCCAGTCCGGATGCTGCTCATACAGCTTACTCTTAACATTGATCATCTCCGGCTCTACCCAGATACCAAACTGTAGTCCCAGAGCCTTGATCTTCTCCGCCAGGCCGGATAGACCTCCCGGCAGCTTCTTTTTATTCACATCCCAGTCGCCCAGAGAGCTGGTATCATCATTTCGTTCACCAAACCATCCGTCATCCATGACGAACAATTCAATTCCCGCATCCTTACCGGCTTTGGCCAGATTTAACAAGGTCCTTTCATTGATGTGAAAGTAGGCTGCTTCCCAGCTATTTAGCAGTACCGGTCTAAGCTTATCCTTCCACTGCCCTCTTACAATATGATTTCTCACAAATCTGTGCATATGCTGACTCATACCATTGTATCCTTCGTGAGAATAAGACATCACCGCTTCCGGTGCCTCAAATTTTTCTCCCGGACCAATGACAAAGGAGAAGGATTGTGGGTTAATGCCGGATACGATTCTGGTCTTTCCATAGCTGTTTACTTCAGCCGCTTCGTAGTGATTGCCACTATAGATCAGATTTATCCCATAGCAATCCCCAAAGTCCTCCGTTGTCTCCGGCCTGCTGATCATAATAAAGGGATTGGCTCTGTTGGAAGATACCCCTGCATAAGTACTGTTTACATGCTTACCTACCACAATCGGAATATCGCTACGCTTCATCTCCCTTGCCCAGGCACCATTGAAGGTTGTCATCACATAATCCGGTGTATCCAGATCTAACTGCATACTAAAAAGCCTCCGGAGCTGCACCGTATCCTGACTGCTGTTGATGAATCTTGCACTTCTGGCAATCACATCACAATCTTCATATACATAATAATACAGTTCCAGGGTCAGATCGTACTGCTTATCCTTTAAAATGATACACAGAGTATCCACTTC
>JAZUCP010000232.1:0-3780 GCA_045639165.1 Acetatifactor sp.
ACATAATATTCAATATCCTGAGGAACATCATAATTAATGACCACTTCCACATCATCCACATCAATTCCTCTTGCCGCAACATCTGTTGCAATCAATATATTGGTTGTGGCACTGCGGAAACGTCCCATGGCAATATCTCTCTGATACTGTGTCAGATCTCCATGGAGTCCTTCTGCCTGAAAGTCGTTTTCCTTCAAAAGACTGGTCAGTTCATCCACTTTTTTCTTGGTATTACAAAAGATCAGACAAAGTCTTGGCTGATAAAATTCCAGCAATCTTACCGTAGCTGCGTCCTTATCTTCATTCTTCACTCTAAAGTATTTCTGTGCAACCAGGGGAATGGTCAATTCCTTGGCCGCCACCTTTACAAGCTCTGCATCATGCTGGAACTTTCCTGTAATCTCCAGAATCGGTTGAGGCATAGTAGCAGAAAATAATGCTGTCTGATGCTCTCCGGGTATCTCTCCCAAGATCAGCTCCATATCCTCTCTAAAGCCCATGTTCAACATTTCATCCGCTTCGTCCAGCACTACCATATTCACTTCATCCAGCTTAATGGTATGTCTACGCATGTGGTCCATCACTCGTCCCGGTGTTCCCACTACGATCTGCACACCACGAAGTCCGGCAATCTGTCTGCCGATCTCCTGGCCACCGTAAACAGGCAGTACCTTAATTCCATGCATATATTTAGCCAGCTTCCGCAGTTCCTCCGCCGCCTGAATGGCCAACTCTCTGGTTGGACAGAGCACAATTCCCTGTAGCTTTTTGCTTTCAGGATTGATATTCTGCAGCATAGGAATTCCAAATGCAGCGGTCTTTCCGGTTCCGGTCTGAGCTTGCCCTATAATATCCTTGCCTTCCAACAAATAGGGAATGGCCTGCTCCTGAATGGGTGTCAGCTGGGTAAAGCCCATATCTTTAATCGCACGGACAATTCTTGCATCCAGCAAGTCCTGGATCACCGCCAGAGCACTTTCCCCTTCCACTTCACGAGCTTCCACAACAATATTTTCAATCATATTTTTTTCTTTATTCACGATTACTCCTTATTTTCTCACATTCCAAGTATATTCATAAAAAGAGGCCGATAAAATCAGCCTTTTTTATCAAGTGTATAATATCATAAAAGTGATATTTTTTCAATAAAGAACTGGGGAAGCTTAGATTGATCCCTATTTTCCAACTTCCGTCATCCAAAATCATTCAAATGCTTACTTTTGGATGACTAATCACCAACTTTTCAGGCGTTTTAATCATCCAAATTCCCAGCAAAAATTAATATCAGATGACTATTTAGCCACTTTTTATTCATTTTTGTCATCTGAAATCCCAGCAAAAGTTACTTTCAGATGACTTCCTCATCACTTTTTGACCATCTTTGTCATCTGATTCATTCCCAGGAATCAATTTCAGATGACTCCCCATCACTTTTTGATCATCTTTGTCATCTGAATCATTCCCGAAAATAAATTTCAGATGATTCCCCATCACAATGAAAGAAGTATCCCGAAAATCTCAAAACAAATACTCTCTTCTACAGCATTCCCGCCAATTGCACGATCAGAGGAATCGTAACAATGGACAACAAAGTGGAAATAATCACTGTCTCCACTGCATAGGAGTAATCACTGTCATACAACTGTGCGTATACAGCTACGTTAGAACCGGTGGGGCATGCAGCCACGATCAGCAGAGCCATTTTCATTTCTGCAAACTGATCCGGAAGGAGGCATAGTACAGCCAAGGAGATCAATGGTATGATCAAGAGTCTGACTGCAGAAAGCAGATACAGCTTTGGCTTTTTAAACATCTTAGCCGGATTGGTCTGGGCCAGATAAATACCGATGGTGAACATTGCCAGAGGGGTATTCACTCCGGATATGTATTGAATGCCTTTATAAATCAGACCCGGCATAGGAATTCTGGTCAAAAAGAAGAACAAACCGATAATGGTAGCAATCATAAACGGAGCAGTAAAGATCCTCTTTGGTGAAGGCAGATATTTTTTCCAGGCACCTTTTTCTTTTGTCTCAGAAGGAGCTGTTGTCAATAAGGATACCCCGTAGGACCACTGCAGCAAATTCACAAAAGCGATAAATGCAGCTACATAAAATACGGCACCGTCACTTAAAGTTGCCACGATCAGAGGAATCCCAAAAAATCCCGGATTGGAAAAAGAAGAAGCAAAATTCAGGATCGCATCCTTGGGGAAAAACAGTTTAGATACCCCTACGGAAATGACCATGACCACTGCCGCAGTCAGTGAACTATAAACCAGTCCCATCAACTTTTCCCGGGAAAATTCTACTAAAAAGCTGTTAATAATTACGCATGGCAGGGATAAATAAATGAGAATATTGCTGATGGTGCGGCATCCCTCCATGGTGATCTTTTTGGTACGAAAGCAGATATATCCTACGGCAGCCAAAAGGAACATAATCAATACCTGCTGGATCAATAAATTTGTCATTGTAAAGCACTCCTTTGTTTTCTAATTTATTTTATTTCCTATATTTCTACATTATAATCAATTTTATATTGTTTTACAAATTGGAAAATGATAGTATTATTATAACGTGTAAGTTATAAGAAGAAATAATTGAGAGGAAGATACCTATGGAATGGAATCAATTACAAAAGTTTATGGTAGTGGCAAGGGAAGAAAATTTTTCCAAAGCTGCTCAGATATTAAATATGACTCAGCCTTCATTAAGTCAGACCATTCGAAGACTGGAAGGTGAATTGGGATATCAACTGTTTCAAAGGGACGGGAAAAAGATTGCCTTGAATGAATCCGGCAGGATTTTTCTGCAGACCGTTCTACAAATGGATGAATTGATGGCAAATACAAGATTGCAGTTGGAGGAGTTAAATTCTATGGCTCATCCCAATGTGACCATCCATATTTCCACTGCTTCAAGACTTTTGCCCGAATTACTGCTTTATTTAAAGGAGCGTAATCCCCAGACCCAATATCACATTCATCAATGGCAGGGGGAAAAGGATCGATACGAGGATGATATCCGCATATTATCCGGTTCCAATGAAAAAAACGGGGAAGTCTTATTGACGGAAAAAATCCTTCTGGCTCTTCCCAAGGATCATCCCTTATTACAGAAGCAGAACATCACTCTGAATGACCTGGTAAAAGAAGACTTCATTAGCCTGAACGAATATTGGGAGCTGGGACGGGTGATAAAAGATGCCTTAGACCAGGCCTATTTTGTACCGAAGGCCACCATGATCGTAGATAATCCCAATATGATGCGAGAATTACTGAAGGCCCACCTGGGCATTGCCTTTGTGCCGGAGCTCTCCTGGGGCGGTTTTGCAGGCGACGAAATTGTATTAAGACCTGTGGAAGGCATTCATTTAAACAGAAGCATCTATCTCCAAACCAAACCCCGGAAGTACCTGACCAAAGAGCAAAAAGAATGTATTCAAGGCATCAAGGAATTTTTCCTCTATTGCACATAGTCACAGAGCATGTTATATTAAATTTATGAGTTACGGAATAACGGAGGAAACTGTATTTTATGAAAAGAAATGCATTTGCAATGGAAGTAAAAAACGGGAAAATGGCTGATTTCAGAAAAGGACTAGGAAAAGTCTGGGGAGAAATTACTGCATGGCTGGACGATTGCAATATTCGCAATTTCAGCATGTGGAATGTGGAAAATATGATCTTTGGATATTATGAGACGGTTGATGGGTTTGAATTTAGCCCGAAGCAGAAGCAAAAAGCTTCCGAATGGAGCCATCAGTTTGGAGATTCTT
>JAZUCP010000233.1:0-3514 GCA_045639165.1 Acetatifactor sp.
AGAATAGAGTATGATCTTTATTACATTGAAAATTGGACCGTCGGACTTGACGTGAAAATTATATTATTAACCTTTATTACAGGTTTTATAAACAAGAATGCTTATTAAAAAGGGGTAGCAAGGAGACATAGTAATGGCGACAAATGCAAATGGTGAAGGTACCAAAGGGAAGAAAAAAGTAAGTGCAAAGAAGAGACGTGCAAAACAGCGTGCCAGGATCATTATTTTTATAGTGGAATTATTGATCATTGTAGCAATGCTGGTAGCTGTTTTGAAGGTGTTCCAGACCACGGAGGAAGTGGAAGGACCTCATTTTGCACAGATTGATGAAAGTCAGATTGTTGTAAACTCAGAAGTTGCAGAGAAGTTTGAAGAAATTGAAGAATTAAAGGGATATTGGAACATTGCACTCTTTGGTGTGGATGCGACCAACGGAAAGTTGTCAAAGGGCAGCAGAAGTGATACCATCATGGTAGCTTCCGTAAATCAGGACACAGGTGAGATCAAGCTCGTGTCTGTATATCGTGATACTTATCTGAATCTGAGCAATGACAGATATAATAAATGTAATGGTGCATATTCCACCGGTGGTGCAGAACAGGCAATCGCCATGCTGAATATGAACCTGGATCTGAATATTACAGATTTTGTGACGGTAGGTTATGAAGCGGTGATTGACTGTGTAAATGGTCTTGACGGCGTGTGGATTGATGTTGACAGTGAAGAATTAAAGCATATCAACAACTATCAGAAGAGTATTTTGAGAGATACGGATATTGACGAAGAGTTGATCATGGTAAAGGATACCGGATATCAGTTGTTAAATGGTCTTCAGGCTGCAGCATACTGTCGTATTCGTTATACTGCAGGAGATGACTTCAAACGTGCAGAGCGTCAGAGAGAAGTAATTCAGGCGATGGCAGATCAGGCAAAGAATGCAAGCTTATCAAACCTGACAGATACCTTCTTTAAGGTAATGAATAATGTTTATACCACCATTGACAGCAAGGATCTGCAGAATATGTTAGGACAGATTGCCAACTATAGTATCGTAGCAGAGGATGGATTCCCCCAGAGAGACATGTTAGCAACCGGAACCATTGGTGCTGCCGGAAGCTGTGTAGTTCCTACCGATCTGGAAAACAATGTAGTATGGCTTCATGAATTCCTTTTCGGTGTAGAGAATTATGAGGTTTCTTCTACCGTAAGAGAATGTAATGCTCAGATAAAGGCGGATACAAGTCCTTACTTGAATAGAAAGTCAAACTAGTATTTGAATATAATAAGAATAGAGAAAGGGAGCAATCACACTGCTCCCTTTTTAAAGATATTGGAAGAAAGAGAATATGAAAGTAGACATAATCATTCCGGTTTATAAACCGGATAAATCCTTCTTACAAATGATAGAAAAGCTGGAAACGCAGACTATTCCGGTTAATAAGATTATTCTGATGAATACAGAGGAAAAATATTTTTCCCAGCTATTTTACGGCAACCGTTCTTTGAAGCAGTACAATAATATTGATGTATATCACTTGTCAAAAAAGGAGTTCAATCATGGAAAGACCAGACGCCAGGGGGTCAAGAAGTCGGCAGCAGATGTATTTGTCATGATGACTCAGGATGCCATGCCTCAAGATGAGTACCTGTTGGAAAAGCTTTTAAAGGCTCTGGAGGGGGAAAAGGTGGCAGCGGCCTATGCAAGACAGCTGCCGGTTCCTGAGGCAAGCCCCATTGAGAGATATTTAAGAGACTTTAACTATCCGCATGAGGATAGGGTGAAGTCCAAGAAGGATATTGAAACGCTGGGAATTAAGACCTATTTTTGCTCCGATGTATGCTGTGCATATAAGAGAGGTATCTATGAGGAACTGGGCGGTTTTATTCGTCACACCATTTTTAATGAGGATATGATCTTTGCTGCTACGGCAATTCAAAATGGGTACGAAATTGCATATGCATCGGGTGCTCAGGTAATCCATTCTCATAATTATACCTGTAAGCAGCAACTACGGCGGAATTTTGATCTGGGAGTATCTCAGGCCGATCATCCGGAGATCTTTGCAACAGTACCTTCGGAAGGTGAAGGAATTAAAAGTGTAAAAGCCACAGCGGTATATCTGAAAGCACAGGGATTGTGGAAATGGATTCCGTCCCTGATTCTGCAAAGTGGATGCAAGTTTATCGGATATCGTCTGGGGAAAAACTATAAGAAGCTGTCTATGAAGACCATTATGAAGCTTACCATGAATAAGGAATACTGGGAGCAGGAAGCACGCCGCAAGGCAGTGGAAAATATTGATGCCGCAAGAGGCTACGGTAAAACCAACGAGGAAAAAGCATAGTGAAAGAAAGAATCGGCTATTATGATCTGGCCCGAGGATTGGGCATTATATTTGTTGTCATAGGGCATATAGATACCTTCTATATGCCTTTTCGTAGTGTGGTGATCACCTTCCATATGGCTCTTTTTCTCCTGATTTCCGGAATGTTGTTTCTGGAAACAGAGGAAGAAAAGCGACCTTACCTGCAGACGTTGAGAAGAAAGTTTCAACGAATTATGATTCCCTATATATTGTTTAGTCTTATCGCTGTAGCTATCGAGTTTATCCGGCTGGCTTTGCAGGACGTGTTTTTCTGGCCTCATTACAAGGTGCTTTTGACTGCTTTTATTACCGGGTATGGGAATTCCTCCCTGTGGTTTTTGCCCGCATTGTTTATCAGCGAAATACTCTTTCTGGTTATCCGAAAATCAGGACGGGATTCGGTGACCATTTTCTCAGTGGCCGGACTTGCAGGGATTGCAGTGTGGGTAAATACGGTCTATCATTCGGATATACTCTGGGTGGATAATTTAGCAGGAACCTTTACCAGAGCCGTTTTTTGTACCCTGTTTTTATGTGTAGGATATTATGTAAATAAATGGATCATTTCTAGAAAAATTCCGGGTGCGGTGTACGTGGTCGCGGGACTGCTTTTTTTAGGTATCTGCATTATGATGAATCAGATCAATCCCAAGGTGGATCTTCGCGCTATGAATTGGGGCGAGTTTATCTTCCCTACAATGAGCAATTTTGCATTGGTAGCCGTGCGTGTGCTGATGTATCTGACGGCTGCTCTTACGGGAGCATGGGCTGTGATTTTATTTAGTATGCAGATGGAAAGATTTTCAAATCAAAAGATTTATAAGCTCCTTACATTTTGGGGAAGAAATTCATTGATTATAATGGCTACCCATTTGGATTTTCATGTGCTTCATTACAGTATGGATTTGGCAGGATTTTTTAATTCCCTGGTCCCCAACTCGATTCTATACCATACTTGTCTGTTGGTTTTAGTGTTTGCTGCGGAAAGTTTGCTGATTTTTTTGATTAACAGATACCTTCCTATACTGACGGGACGAATCAAATTGCAAAAGAATTCATAAGTGTTTCATTATTTGAACACAAATTGAACACAAATGATCAGTATAATGAGAATGTAAGATAAAGAAATACGGGAGGGCTAAGTTTAA
>JAZUCP010000234.1:0-2859 GCA_045639165.1 Acetatifactor sp.
ATGTATCATTGAACTGCATTCCAAGCGTTTTTACTTTTTCAGGCAGAGTGCCCGTGATTGTCACCCCACTTACTTCTGCTCCGCCTTTATAAATCTTACCGCTTGTGATATCAATTACAAGCATCGTCTCTCCCGAAGCAAGTGCCCCAAGATCATACTGAACGCCATTAACGCCATTTAATACAAACTTACTCTCGCTTGCCTCTGCATTGACCTTCAAGGCAATGTATTTATGTTCATTTGTATAGAACTGTTCTTCACCCTTTAATGACATTGTGAAGGATGTTGCCAAATCATCGGTCAAGCCCATGGATGTATAGGCAATTGCCTGTGGCTTTGTTCCTTCTACCCTTGCAATAAACTTAGGGTTAGTAAAACTAAATACAATCGGGTCTGTATTCACAACTTTGGATATATTAAGTATATACTCGCTTGTTGTATATAAAACTTCTCCGTCCAAATTGCAGATGTGCGCAGTAAACTTAAACATTCCATTTGACGTATTCTTTACAGGAGCTGTATAAGAAACCTTATTGATTACTATCTCAACCTCATCACCAAGTAATGCAGAAAGTTTTTCTAATGCTGTTTCTTTTGCTTCCTCTTCTGTGTGTCCCTCATAATAATCCACAGTTGAGCCTGTATAACCTCTTAACGCAAGTTCCGCATTGGCTTTCAATCGTTCATTTTCCTCATCGTAAGCTCTCGCTTCTTCTATGGTTGGGAAAAAGGCAATATATTCCAGATATAATGTACGATCTGTATTTCGAATGCGTCCGAAATTAAATCTAAAGTGACTTGCCAATCCTTTCCACGGTGTTGAAGGTAAACCATAGTTTACATTACGTGTAAGTTGTTCTTCCTCTCCTGTCTCGTGATTATAGTTATAAGTTACCGGATTGACATAGTCTCGGTTATTTGCATCAAGAATGGTGGTATACCAATCTCCATCCAATTGTCCATATCCAAATTGTCCCAAATCAGGACTTCCCGATACAAAAGCATCTGAAAAATAATACAATTGTGCTGCTCCCGCACCTTCGCGCATGTACTTCATACGAATGTATGGATAATCCTCCAAATAGAATTGCTCTGCATCTTCCGGAAGATTTACCATAAAATAAAAGCCATCATCATTAAGTGGTGCTGTGCTGACCATCTTCATCACATTATTTTCGATACTGGTCTTTACATTCGCCAATGATAATTTGTTTACAAATTCACTGTCATTGAAGCGCCATACAATCGGTTCTGATGGTTTCTCATTGATGGTAACCGTCAAGTTTTCTACCACCTCGAATTCTTCCGCACTCATGAGTGTCGCGTCAAATGTGATGCTTCCTTTACTGGTTGTGCTGGCAGGAACATATGAACTGACATTACTTACCGTACATCCTACACCAGATTGCTCAACTGTAGAGACTAAATTCTGTACGGCTTTTTCCTGCGTACTTGCAAGCCCCCAATTAATATCAAGACTGTTATTTTTCAAATATTCTACAGCTGCATCGATTCTCTCTTTTGCTGCACCTTCATAGGCTTCTGCCGCTTCATACGAAGCAAAGTATCCCATATATTCCACTTCTGCTGTACGGTCTAAATCTCTTTGACGTGCAAGATTAATACGAATACTCTTTACTTTGCCCGAACTTTGTAAATTACTATCATAATACTTGAGAGTTTTGGTGGCTCCGGTATCCTCATTCACCATCCAGATTGCTACTTCACTTTCGCTATCCTCTGTAATATTTGCGATCAGAGTAACGGTATCCCCTTCCCAAGCCGGGTCATTTGCGTAAGCATCACCTGAATAAGCACTTCCATTCTCCAACCAATAGTACAGCTGAATTGGTGCTTCCTGGGCCCCAGTGATTTTATATTTTATTTTAAAATAAGGATATTTACTGACATCAAACTGTTCATCCGTAGTCATACTTCCTGCGATGAAGAAACCATCGTCATAGCTCGGATCCGTTGTCGTCATTTTCATATATCCATTTTCGTACACCATCTTTGCATTGGTGCCTGAAAACTGTGATAACACTGCAGTATTATCGAAAGTCCATATAATCGGATCAGGCTGTACCGGTAACGGTTTCTTGATTGTCATTGTCACTGATACTTTATTAGCAGAGTTAAATACAACATCAGCACTGTAGCTTCCGTCTACATCTTCTGTAGCTGCTGTGAAAACACCATTTTCTATAGTGTATTCATTCTTCAATCCAAGTGCCGCAATCTGCTCACTTAACTCTGCGTAGGCTGCGTCCACTGTCGACACATCCTCACTTGCACATTTAAAAGTTGCCCCTATTAAGAGTTCTCGATCTTGGTCAATAGTACTTGGATATGCCAATGCTTCCCCTTCTGTAGCAAAAAGTGCAATATAGGCTATATCATAGATCGTATGTTTTGCAACACCATAAACCGGAGCTATATTAAGACTTGTTGCCGTTCCTTCCCATGTATCTTCCCAAATTCTATCGGCAAAAGTTCTTGTGGTAACCTCGGCCTCACCAGCCTCGTTGTATATCGTATATGTATTGTTTGCAAAATCTAGCACAATATCCTTCCATGTGCCATCCGGTGTTGCATTCATGCTAGCATTATAACCTGCAATATCATACAAGGTACCCTCACTGCCTGTAGCCATAAACATCATTGACTCATAAGTGAGAGGTGCATCCGGAGTGTAACGATAAGATATCTTCATGTATGGATAATCCTCTAACTGTATAGATTCATTACCGCTTTGGCTAATAAAGTTTTCATAACGAAGGTCCAAACCACTGGTTCCCTCTGGAGTACATTCTACACTTACATATTTTTTCTCTGTGTCCTCTTTTAGTGTCTTTGTAA
>JAZUCP010000235.1:0-12847 GCA_045639165.1 Acetatifactor sp.
GGTATGGTTGTATCTTTGGGTACTGGGATTCTTTGTATGTTCCTTTATTTATGGTCTGTATCTGGATGGATGGAGCTTGAAAAAGACGATTAAGATCATGCGACATCCGGGTCGTGCGGTTGCAGATTATGTATTGATGGATGGTGCCGGAAGTACCTTTGCCAATATGGGTCTGGTGGGTATGATAGGAGTACTCTACATAGGGTTGATCGGCGGGCAGTTATCAGGTCCGGTGATCGGAGCCATGTTGACTGCCTTCGGTTTTTCCGCATTCGGTGCGCATCCGAAGAATTATCTGCCGGTATTAGTGGGAGTGTATCTGTCTACGTTTGTGAATAAATTTGAGGCAACTACACCGGCGATTCAGTTGGCAGCCATGTTTGCGGTGGGAATTGCACCTATCGCAGGTCAGTTTGGAATTGTGGCAGGTATCTTTGCAGGTGCACTTCATGTGGCCATTGTAACCTGTACGGCTGCTTTGTATGGGGGCCTGAATCTTTATAATAATGGTTTTAGCTGCGGCTGGGTGGCGATTTTTATGGTTCCGCTTCTGGAAAGCTTTATCAAGCGTTATGAGCTTCGCCGCAACAGGAAGAGTAGTCAGAAGAGTAAGTAAGGAAAAAGTTTGAAATAAAAGAGGAAGGAAATAAATTATGACACACGAAGAGAAAAAGGTTGGCAAAATCGTAGAGGAGCTTACCATGTACTTCTTTGGCATGGGTGCGGATGATATAAAAAGTGAGATTAAAAGAGATGGTTTAAACGTGGAAATTCTGATGGAAAGTAATTATAAAGAAGAATATTCCTACAATATGCATCGTTTAAAGGAGTATCTCAATGAACCCAGAAATGAGGGCCTGGAGGATATTTATTGGGAGCTTGCCGGTGTAGGTGATCCGGGAGAGGCGTCCCAGCTTCTTTTGGTAGGAATGATGCTGGATCGTGCGGATGTAAAAATAACGGACGAGAAGGTGTATCTGCATTTGTATAAAGAACTAATGGATATATAAAAGAGTGATAATAGGAAGGATTTCCAAACAAATGAGAAAAGTGCTTGCATTTATCAAAAATGAGATGGTATTGACGGTTGCTGTTTTGCTGGCAATTGTATCCATGTTTTTTGTGACACCGGATGCTGCATATCTGGATTACATTGATTTTCGTACATTGAGTATTCTGTTTTGCCTGATGGCTGTGATGGCTGGCTTTCAGGAAGTCGGAGTCTTTCGTCTGATTGCAGAAAAAATGCTAAAAAAGGTGACAAATGTATTCGGGTTGGTATATCTGCTGGTCATGCTTTGCTTTTTCTTCAGTATGCTGATCACAAATGATGTAGCGTTGATCACCTTTGTGCCGTTTACTTTTATTGTGTTGCAGCTTTTGGATGCAGAGGTGGAAAAGAAGCTGATGGTATCGGTGATCGTTATGCAAACCATTGCAGCCAATCTGGGAAGCATGCTGACACCCATTGGAAATCCACAGAATCTATATCTATATGGTAAGTCCGGATATGGATTCGGAGCGTTCATGCTGTTGATGCTGCCCTATGCAGGCGTATCCTTCCTGCTTTTGACATTATATTGCATTACATTGGGACGAAAAAGCTCTGCCGAAGAGATGGTGAAAACTACCAGAGGCGTAAAAAAAGAGAAAAGCACGGGGCAGATCAGGGTTGCTTTCACCACAGAAACGGATCTGTCTGACAAAAAAGGAGCCATCCTGCGTTATCTGATCTTGTTTATCATCAGTTTGCTGGTGGTTGTGCATGTAGTGCCTTATTTGGCGGCATTGATCATAGTGGTATTAGCAATGCTCGTTTTCGACAGGGAATTGTTTGGAAAGATTGATTACGCACTGCTTGTGACCTTTACCGGATTCTTTATCTTTATAGGAAATATAGGACGAATCCCCGCATTTAACCGGTTTTTGGCAAATATGATAGACGGGAATGAAGTGCTGACAAGTGTAGTGGCGAGCCAGGTCATCAGTAATGTGCCCGCGGCCCTGCTTTTGTCAGGATTTACGGACAATGTGAAGGGATTGATCATCGGAACCAATTTGGGTGGTCTGGGTACCCTGATCGCTTCCATGGCCAGCCTGATTTCTTATAAATTAATTGCCAAAAATACAAAAGGATTCAAAGGAGCATATTTTAGAAGCTTTACTGTGTGGAATGTGATTTTTCTGGCAGTGCTGCTGGGTGTGTGGATGGTGCTGTAGAAATTTTATAAATAAAAAACTGAATCATAATTTTGAAAGGCTACCCAGTTTTCTCAAACTTGGATAGCCTTTTGCATTATACTTCCTCAATCAACTGCATAATGGTTCGGATAGAATCCATCTGACCGCTGTTAGCCATGGTATTCATGTAATCATGTCTGGAGTCAAAAAGAGTGTTAACTTTTTCGGTAAGCAGTTCGGTGGTCAGGTCTTCTTCCTCGATCACCAAGGAAAAGCCCTGTTCCTCAAAGGATCTGGCGTTCAGGATCTGGTCTCCTCGGCTGCTGGCAGCAGGCAGAGGGATCAGAATATTGGGCTTATGAAGTGCCAAAAGCTCGCAGATCGCATTTGCTCCTGCTCTGGAGATAACCAGGTCCGTCATGGCAAATAAGTCCTTCAGCTCATTTTTGATGTACTCGAACTGTTTGTATCCGGGGATGTTGATAAGACTTTCGTCCAGCTTCCCTTTCCCGCATAAATGTACAATCTGAAATTTCTCCAGTAGTCCCGGAAGTGCTTCCCGGATAGCTTTATTTACATTGGCAGCCCCAAGGCTTCCGCCCATAACCATGATCACAGGCTTGTTGGCAGTAAATCCGCACAGGTCCAGCCCGGCGATTTTATTGCCCTGGGTCAGTTCGGCACGGATGGGGGAGCCGGTCAGAACTGCTTTTTCAGCGGTCAGCATCTTATAGGTCTCCGGAAAATTACAGCACACCTTTTTGGCAACCGGGATACAGAGCTTGTTGGCAAGGCCCGGTGTCATGTCGGATTCGTGGATAATACAAGGAATGCCTAAAGAGGCAGCGGCTCGCACTACGGGCACGCTTACAAAGCCGCCCTTGGAAAATACCACGTTCGGTTTATATTCCTTTAAAAATTTTCTTGCCTCTGCAAAGCCCTTGATCACCCGGAATGGATCGGTCAGATTCTTAAGATCCAAATACCGTCTGAATTTGCCGGTGGCAATGCCTACGTAGGGCAAATTAAAATCTTCAATCAGCTTCTTTTCGATACCGTCATAGGAGCCCATATAGGTGATCTCATAGCCGGCTTCTTTCAATGAAGGAAGAAGAGCAATATTGGGTGTTACATGACCGGCAGTTCCACCGCCGGTAAGAACGATTTTCTTCATAATTCTCCCCTTTTCTGCGTTCGCAAAGTGGATTTAAACAAGAGTCTTTAAAGCCTGAGCTAACTGATCCGGGCAGGATGTGTTTTTAAATCCGCAGCGGATGCCTTCCAGTCTGGTGATGGCATCTTCTACCTTCATGCCCTGTACCAATGCACTGATACCTTTTAAATTACCGTTGCAACCGCCGGTGAAAGCTACGGATTCGATTACGCCATCTTTTACTTCCACGTCGATAGCGGATGCACAGGTTCCTTTTGTCTTATATCTCATATATTTTTTCCTCCGATTTCTTAAAATGCATATTGTTCAAATACATATTATAGCAGATTTGTATTGTGAGTACAATAAAAGAAGGAAAGGAGATTAAAAAAGTTAACAGAGGAAAAGATTTGTTACTTGAATACCTTTCCCGAATTTGTTACAATAAGAGCGATAATGGATATTAGTCAGTGCACTGCCTGACAGGTTTTGTGTGAAGGATTGCAGTGCAGAAAGAGGATAATTATGAGCAAAGTAACATTTGACTATTCAAAAGCAAGTTCTTTCATTTCTACTGATGAAGTGGAATTAATGAAGAAGCTGACATTAGATGCAAAAGAAGTTTTGGTATCAAAGACAGGAGCAGGCAATGATTTCCTGGGTTGGATCGATTTGCCGGTAGACTATGATAAGGAAGAGTTTGCAAGAATCAAAAAAGCAGCTGCAAAGATTCAGAGCGATTCAGAGGTACTTTTGGTAATCGGTATCGGCGGTTCTTACCTTGGTGCAAGAGCTGCGATCGAATTTTTGGGACACAGCTTTGCCAATGTTGTGGACAAGAGCATCCGCAAAGCTCCGGAAATTTATTTCTGCGGTAATTCCATCAGCTCGACCTATTTAAAGCATCTTATGGATGTGATCGGTGACAGAGATTTCTCTATCAATATGATCTCCAAGTCTGGTACCACAACCGAGCCTGCAATCGCATTCCGCGTATTTAAGGCGTTGCTGGAAAAGAAATACGGTAAAGAAGAAGCTGCTAAGAGAATCTATGCAACCACTGATAAAGCAAGAGGATCTTTAAAGAATCTTGCAAATGAGGAAGGCTATGAAAGCTTTGTTGTTCCGGATGATGTAGGCGGACGTTTCTCTGTACTGACAGCAGTAGGTCTGCTTCCTATCGCAGTAAGCGGAGCAGATATTGATAAATTGATGGAAGGTGCAGCAAGCGGACGTAAGCGTGCGATGGAAGCTGCTTTCGAAGAAAACGACGCATTACAGTATGCAGCACTTCGTAATATCCTTCTTCGCAAGGGTAAAACCATTGAAATCCTGGCAAACTATGAGCCAAGTGTTCATTATGTGTCTGAATGGTGGAAGCAGCTTTACGGCGAGAGCGAAGGCAAGGATCAGAAGGGTATCTTCCCTGCAAGTGTAGACCTGACAACTGATTTACATTCTATGGGTCAGTATATTCAGGACGGTGCAAGAATTATTTTTGAAACCGTAATCAATGTTGAGAAGTCAAGAGAAGAAATTATTATCGGGGAAGAACCGGTAGATCTGGATGGTCTGAATTATCTGGCAGGGCAGACCGTTGATTTTGTAAATAAGAGTGCAATGAATGGTACAATCCTTGCTCATACCGATGGCCAGGTTCCTAACTTTGTAGTGAATATTCCGGAAGTAAATGAATTCTACCTGGGCGAACTGTTCTACTTCTTTGAATTTGCCTGCGGTGTCAGCGGATATCTGCTGGGTGTAAATCCGTTCAACCAGCCGGGTGTGGAAAGCTACAAGAAGAATATGTTTGCACTTTTGGGCAAGCCCGGATTCGAAGCACAGAGAGAAGAATTATTGAAGAGACTTTAATATGACCGCACAAGTATAATGTGCCGGCAAAATCTTAAAATGCAGATGCGGGACATGGGCGGCCATGCCCCGCATTTTAAGTGGTGAGTCCGGCGGGCGCACGTTCTGAATTTCTATCAGGGGCATATAAGCCGGAATATTTGGGAAAATACCCCGAAAAACATGATAGGCGGGGTATGAAGAACTGTTTTGGTATGATATACCCTGACAGAGTGAAAAAAGCGTTGTTTTTAAGGGATTTTGAGGTTCTGAAGGGTATAAACACGGTTTTCGCACGCTATATACCCCCGGCACTGTATCGAGTAGTGAGTACAATGTTGGATGCGACGTCATAAGGAGATGCGGACAAAAAGAAAGATAAAAGAGAGACAAAAAGAAAGGAATACATATATGAAGATTGTGGTTTTAGAAAGAAACAGTGTGGGTACGGATGTTCCGGTGGACTATTCTGCGCTGGGAGAAGTAACTTATTACCCGAATACGGTGACCGTAGAGGAAGTGAGAGAGCGAGTTGCGGACGCTGATATCATAGTGTCTAACAAGGCGCCTATGAGAAAGGAAGCTCTTGAGGATGCCCCCAATGTGAAGCTGATCTGCGAATTTGCCACAGGATATGACAATGTGGATATTGCATATTGTAAGGAAAGAGGTATTAAGGTTGCCAATGTGGTGGACTATTCAACGGACATGGTAGCGCAGCACACTTTTACACTGGCTTTGACATTATTGCAGAAGCTTCCTCACTATGATAATTATGTTAAATCAGGTGCTTATAGTGCCCAGGATCGATTCTCCAATTTTGATATTCCATTCTATGAGCTGGCAGGAAAGACATGGGGAATTGTTGGCATGGGCAATATCGGAAAGAAAGTGGCACAGATCGCAACTGCCTTCGGATGCAAGGTTATCTTCCACTCCATCACCGGTAAGAGTACTTGCACAGCTTATCCTCAGGTGGACAAAGAAACCTTACTTGCAGAAAGCGACTTTTTATCACTCCACTGCCCTTTGAGTGATCTGTCCCGCAATTTTATTGATGCAGATGCTTTAAAGAAGATGAAAAAGTCCGCAGTGCTCATCAACGTGGCAAGAGGACCCGTTGTAAACAATAAGGATCTTTATGAGGCATTGGTAACAGGAGAAATCGCGGCAGCAGGCCTGGATGTAATCGAAAAAGAGCCCCTGGAAGTAACCAATCCTTTAAGCCAGTTAAAAGACAGTAACCAGATCATCATCACACCACACCTGGCATGGGCAAGCGTAGAAGCCCGTACCAGATGCGTAGAGGAAACCGCTGAAAACATCAGAGCCTTTATGCGCGGTGAGGATAGAAATGTTGTAAATCAATGAGTCATGCACAAAAAAGCCGAAAGGTGTCTGTGGGGAGCTTGCTCACCCACAGCCATCTTCCGGCTTTTTTGTATACGACGAATGTCGTCAAACGAGCAGCTATGCTGCGAGTTTGGCATGACGGAAGCGTTGACGAGCAGAATCAGGTGTTTTCGTCTGTCTAAAGTCATTTTATAAAGTGCTGGGGTATTTGAAGCGGGATTTGACTCCACAAACCCTCGAAAATCTATTTTACGGGGTATTTCTCATGCATTGCGTAATGGTTATACCCTTAAGCAAGCCTTTTTCGTGTTTTTCTCATGTAAACAGGGTGTTTTTCTCAAAATAGCTTTCAAAATACCCCGAAAGTGAATGAATAAGAGTACCGGATGGCAGTTGAGCCATGGACTTCCCTGTAAAAAGGATTGACCGGGTGTTCTGCTATATCTCAAATTCAGCTTGACAAAGCAACCAATTAATAGTATACTAAAAACATAGATATCTACACAAATAAGTAATGCGGATGCAAATTATAAGGTCTGTTCAGGGTTAAACAGCATCAGCGTCTGGGCAATTCGCCCGTAGAAATCACATTTTATTATGCGGGCAGAATGTTTCTGATATGTTTGCAGGTTATCTGACGGCTTTCAGTGCCAGAGTTTCTGTACAGTTCCAATATAAGGGTTCAGCGTGCGATAACTTTTTAATACTCTGTCCGACAAATTTCAGTATGAAAAAAATTGCTTAGCAAAAGAAGGGACAGAAGAGTATGGTAGAAGAAGCAAAAAACAAAGATTTGGAAACAAGAAGTACAGAAGTACATAATGCCGGCATACTGAGTGATAAGGTCATTCTGAATTCTAAAGTCAGGGATAGTAGTGGCAAGGCTATATTTGCAGACAATGAGCTGTGTGCACAGTTTGTCAGAGATTATGTGGATATTCCTGAATTAAAGCATGTGACGGCGGAAGATATTGAGGATGTATCATCTCAATTTGTTGCATTGTTTGCAGAAGAACGCAATGCGGACAGTGTCAAGAGAATACGATTGAAAAACTCGGAGAAGGACGGCAACGGAGATGAGATACCTCCAGTTTTTCTCATTTCTCTTATTGAACATAAGACGCAGGTGGAGTACAATGTATGTATGCAGATATTTAGGTACATGGTATATATTTGGGAGTCCTACGAGAAGGAAATGGAGAAGCAACGGACCGGAATCAGTAAGTTGAAAGACTTTCGTTATCCGCCAATACTGCCTATTGTGTATTATGAAGGAGCGGATAGGTGGACGGCACCCATGAATTTTAAGGATCGGGTTGACAGAAGCGATATATTTGGAGAGTACATCCCTGATTTTAAGTATTACCTAGTGCCCATACGGAAATACACGAATGAAGAGCTTATGGAGATGAAGGATGCAATATCCTTAATTATGATGTTCAATAAGCTCCAGACCAAAGAAGATGTAGGACATTTTTTGGATGAAATAACAGTAGACGCAATGCAAGCGATATTAAGGTATACGCCGCCACATATTGTGGGGCTGGTGGCAGATATCTATCTGATGTTTCAGTTAAAAGCAGATATCCCACCGGAAGAGGCAGAGGCAAACGCCGGAAAGTTGAGGGAGAAGAAAGTGGCACAGTTATTTGAGAATGCGAACTTTGGGGATTTGTATGCAGAGAGTAAAAAGATAAGGCAGCAGATAGAGGGGCAGCGTAAACAACTGGCTGAGCTTGATAAGCAAGTTGCAGAACAGGACAAGCAGTTGGCAGAACAGGATAAGCAGTTGGCAGAACAGGACAAAAGGTTTGTGGAACTGTTGCAGGAGTTGGGACTTTCCAAAGAAGATTCCTGTCGAAAGCTACAGGAGAAATGTGAGCTTACGGAAGAGGCTGCTAAACAGAAAATAGAGAAATATTGGAAGTAAATAGATAAGCCGGAAGTGTATAAATGGTAACATTTATAACATTTCCGGCTTGTATTAACTCAATGTGAGCTTATTCTATTACTAAAAAATCTATTAAAATTTCATCGACAAGTTTCGAAACATTAACTTCGAATGCTGTCAAAAAAAGGAAAAAATGCACAAATATTTACCTTTTTTATGTTAAAAATGTACAAATTTAACATATTATTCCATTGACGGATGCAGGTGATTATGATAGTTTAATGATTACCAATTCTTTGCGAAACTATATTCGTAAAAAGTAAACAATATTAAACTTCAGGAGGTAAATAAAAATGAAAAAGCTTTTGGCTATCTCATTAATTGCATCTATGTCAATGACCATGCTTGCAGGATGCGGCGACAACAAAGCAGGATCAGGAGATGTTACAGATGTAGCATTAAAAGTATGGGTTCCACAGAACCAGTTAGACTCAGGTATTATTACCGAACAGCAGGAAGCATTTGCTAAGCTTCATCCGGAATGGAATATCACTTGGACAACAGAAGTTGTAGGTGAAGACGTTGCTAAGGAAAACATTTTAAGAGACGTTGAAGCTGCTGCTGACGTATTTCTTTTTGCATCTGACCAGTTGGTAGAATTGGTTAACGCTGGTGCGATTGCTCAGTTAGGTGGATCTACAGAGCAGATGGTTAAGGAAACTATCGCAGAATCAGTACAGGCTACGGCAATGGTAGGCGATGCTGTTTACGGTATACCTTTTACCCATAATACATTCTACATGTATTATGACAAGACGATATTTAATGAAGAGGACATCAAGACCATCGAAGGTATCGTTAACAAGGATACTGCAGATGATGTATATAATTTCTATTTTGAATCAGGCGGTGGCTGGAAGTTGGGTGCTTGGTATTATGGTGCAGGCTTAAGCGTATTTGGTATGGATGGTACTGATATCGAAGCAGGCTGTGACTGGAATAATGAAACCGGTGTTGCAGTTACTAACTACCTGATCGACCTGATCAACAACCCTAAGGTTGCATATGATGGTGAAATCTCTGTATCTGAATTGATTGCTGAGCATAGACTGGGTGCTTGGTTCGACGGTGCTTGGAATGATAAAATGTATGTAGACGCTCTCGGTGATAATCTGGGAAGAGCTGTTATCCCTACATACAATTTGAATGGTAAGGATACTCAGTTATTAAGTTTTTACAGCTCTAAGTGTATCGGTGTTAACTCTCATTCTAAGAATCCTGCAGCAGCAGTGGCATTTGCCGCATTCCTTGGCAATGAAGAAAACCAGCTTCTCCGTTTTGAAAAATCAGCACAAATTCCTGCAAACATCAACGCCGGAAACAGTGAAGCGGTTCAGGCAGATCCTCTTGCAGCAGTAATTGCAGCAGAAGCGAATATGGCTTCCGTAATGCAGCCCACCTCTGCAGAGTTTGGTGCAAAATACTGGCAGTATGCTAATACAATTCCTACTGAAATCAGAAGTGGTGAGATCACTCATGACAATGTTCAGAAAAAGCTGGATGCGTTTGTAGCAGCAATCACTCAGTAATTCGTATGTGAATAAGTTGTTAAAGAAATCAGAATTTGCACCGGGGGTTTTTTTATGGGTATCTCAAAAAAAGAGAAGATTGAGCCTTCTTATACCAAACCTGCAGATTATAGCTGCTTCCAGGCATTTAAAAATGGTGATAAGATCACAAAGCTGTCACTTTTCGTATTTGGTCTGGGTAACCTGATGAACAAACAGATTGTCAGAGGTGTGACATTGCTCGCATTGGAACTGGGTTATCTGATCTATATGATTGTGTTCGGTGCAGGTTCTCTTGTGAATTTTATTACCTTAGGTACTGTAGAACAGGGACAGGTATATAATGAGGCACTGGGTATTTACGAATATTCTTTGGGTGACAACTCCATGCTCTGCTTATTGTATGGTGTTATCACAATTGTTCTGACACTTGCGGCGGTACTTGTGGGATTTATGTCCTGCAAGAGTGCATTTTGTACACAGTTCCGTAAGGAAAAGGGAATGAAGATTCCTTATTTTAAGGATGACTTAAGATCTGTAAGAGAAGAAAACTTACATTCTGCTCTTCTTGCATTTCCATTGCTTGGTATTATTGTATTTACGATCGTACCATTGATCTTTATGATTTTGATTGCGTTCACAAGCTATGATCGTAATCATCAGCCACCCGGAAACTTATTTGAGTGGGTTGGTTTGGCAAACTTTAAGTCCATGTTCTCCATGGGTGGAAGCCTTGCAGCTACCTTCTGGCCGGTACTTGGATGGACTCTTATCTGGGCGGTTTTTGCTACCGTAACCAACTATGTTCTTGGTCTTGCACTGGCTCTTTTGATCAACCGTAAAGACACCAAGATAAAGGGCTTCTGGAGATTTATGTTCGTACTGTCTATTGCAGTTCCTCAGTTTGTAACATTGCTGAGTATGAGAACCATCTTCAATACCAACGGACCTGTAAACGTTATCTTAAGAACCCTTAAGTTGATCGGACCTACCGAGTCCATTCCGTTCTTTACAGATCCTACGATTGCAAAGATTACAATTATCGTAATCAATATCTGGATTGGTATTCCGTACACTATGCTTTCTACCACAGGTATTCTGCAGAATATCCCGGGAGAGCTGTATGAAGCAGCTAAGATCGACGGTGCGAGTGCTATGAGAATCTTCTGGAAGATTACCATGCCTTACATGTTCTTCGTAATGACACCGAACCTGATCACAGCATTTACAGGCAATATCAACAATTTTAATGTTATTTACCTGCTGACCGGCGGTGGTCCGGAGTCCATGGATTACTACTATGCCGGCAAAACAGACTTACTTGTTACCTGGTTGTACAAGCTGACCATAACACAGAAGGACTACAACTTAGGTGCAGTTATCGGTATTTTGACATTTATTATTTTGGCAACGATTTCACTGATTACCTATCGTAACACCAGTTCATATAAAGATGAGGGGGCATTCCAATAATGAGAGCAAAACGATTCATTACAAATACTGCTGTTCATATTCTTTTGGCAGTGCTCAGTATCATCTGGGTATTGCCGATTGCCTATGTAGTACTGACCTCATTCCGAAAAGAAGGCGGTTCCTACAAGACCTATATCTTCCCAAAGGAATATACACTTGATAACTATATTAATCTGTTTAAGGGAAGTAGTATCATTAATTTTAACAGATGGTTCACCAATACACTGGTAATTGCGATCTTTTCAACCTTGATCGCTGCATTCTTTACTCTTTGCGTATCTTATGTAATGAGCCGTCTACGTTTCAAAATGCGTAAGACATTCTTAAATATTGCACTGATCCTGGGTATGTTCCCCGGTTTCATGTCAATGATCGCTGTTTACTACATTTTAAAAGGTCTTGGTTTCCTGGAAACAGGTGTGCTAAAGCAAGTGGCATTGGTACTGGTTTATTCCGGTGGTGCAGGACTTGGCTTCTATATGGCGAAAGGTTTCTTTGATATGATTCCCAGAACCATTGACGAAGCAGCTTATATCGATGGTGCTACAAAATGGGACACTTTCCTGCACATCACCATTCCCATGTCCAAACCGATCATTACTTATACTTTGATCACTGCATTCATGGGACCTTGGGTAGACTACATCTTTGCAAGGGTTATTTTGGGTAATGATACCCCTTACTACACCATTGCAATTGGTCTTTGGACCATGCTTGAAAAAGAATATGTGGAATTGTATTATACACAGTTCTATGCAGGATGTGTTATAATTTCTATACCGATTTCCATCCTGTTTATGCTGACCCAGAAATGCTATGTAGAAGGCGTTTCCGGTGCGGTTAAGCGATAATTCACTATTGGGAGTGATTGCGTTGATGACTGAAGTACTATTGCATTATAATAAAGATTTTGATAATCAGTTCAGATACGATGAAAAGGATCTGGGCGCAATCTGTTCAAAGGAGGGCACTATATTCAAAGTATGGTGCCCTCTTGCTGACAGAGTACAATTACATTTATACAAGGACGGCGGCGATTCGGCTGAATTCGCTGCATTTGATATGGTTGCCGGTGAAAAGGGAACCTGGAGCTGGAGATCAGAGGAGTGCCTCCATGGTACTTACTATGATTACACAGTAACAAGAGAAGGTGCGGTTACAAGAACAGCGGACCCTTATGCAGTTGCTTGTGGGGTGAATGGCAGTCGAAGTCTGGCTGTGGATCTTACTTTGACAGATCCGGAAGGATTTGGGAAAGATAAGGCACCTGAAAAAGGAAAAGAGAATATTATTTACGAACTTCATATAAAAGATTTTTCCTATGATCCGGAAAGTGGTGTTCCGGAAGAGTACAGAGGAAAGTATAAGGCCTTTACG
>JAZUCP010000236.1:0-2765 GCA_045639165.1 Acetatifactor sp.
GCCCGATATAAAAGTTTGTCTTTCCCAATAATGTGCTCCTGCCCCACCACTTCGTCCAGTGTCCGAGGTCTCATTCTGGCTGCCAGGGGGGATTCCTTCTCCATATTGGTACTTCTCATATATTCAAACAAATCCATAATAATTTCCTGTATCTTTCCTTATTCTCTCGTCAAATGCACGATTGCTTCCGAATACTGTGGATATCTGTCCAAAAGCTCCTGTCTGTCAAACAATTTGAATTCCTCATATTTAAAACAAGGGGATACCATGCAGCCTACCAGACTATAACCCGGATTTTCCATACGTGATCCGAATATATATCCTTTCGGCACCACGATCTGTGGCAGTTGTCCCGCTTCAATATCCAGGCCAAGCTGTGGAGCAAACAATTCTCCCTCCGGTGAGATCATATATATGGTCAACGGGTTCCCGTCATGAAAATACCACACTTCGTCCGAACCCAGAACATGCAGATGAGAAGCTTCACCTTCCTGAAGCATAAAACAGATACTGCTCCAAAGCTTTCGATCCTGCCCCGGTAGCGTATCCTGACTTAACAGACATTCTTTAAAATAACCACCTTCCACATGTGGTTCCATATTTAATTTATCAATATAATACTCAGCTGTACGCATATTCTCTCCGATACCTTTCATTTTCTTATAAAAGTATATCCTATCCTTGAGGGAATTGCAATTATTGATTATACAATAAAATTTGGACGTCCTTATTTACCCCCGGATTTGTGTGCTTTCTCACTCAAACACGATCTCCTCCACCGTCACGAAGGTAAACCCATCCTCCATCAGTTCATCTACAATCTTAAGTGCTGCCGTCACAGAAGTTTCGTAATAATCATGCATCAGGATAATGTCATTGTCCCCCACTTCACACATGGTATTCTGCACTATGCCCTGAACACTGCCGGAGCACCAGTCCAGCGTATCCACCGTCCACAGCACCGGAATCATATTCAATTCCTCTTCAAATGTTTTATCCCAGCTTCCGTAAGGGGGCCGTACAAAAATAATTTCCTTCCCGGTAATTTCTTCCAGCACTTCATTGGTCAGGATCAATTCCTCTTTATATTCGTCCCGGTTATCATGCCGCAGCTGTATGTGGCTGTAGGTGTGGTTGCCCACCAAATGTCCCTCGTTGTGCATGCGCTTCACCAGATCCGGATGCAGTGCTGCATGCTCTCCGGTCACAAAAAATGTAGCAACGACCTCCCGCTCTTTCAGGCCATCCAAAAGAATCTTGGTATAAGCATAGTGAGGTCCGTCATCAAAGGTGAGGGCAACTTTCTTAATTTCAGGAGGCCGCTTCGCAGATATGCTCTCAGTCTGCACCTCTATCTCATTTCCGGCAGTGTTTTCACTTTCCTTTCGGGTTCGTCCATATAATACAAAAAGAAGCAGCACCATCATGATATCCATCACAATAAATGCTGCTCTGCATTTTTTAAGAAAACTATTCTTATACAAGCTCATATCCTCTGCCCAAAAACATATTGACTGTATTATATATTATGTCTGTTCTTTTTTAATATGTCTCCCTGCAGATCCATAGGTTCAACCATTTTAGACAAATTTATTTAGCCCGGCATCGTAGTGATAATCAATCCCTGCCAGTTTCTCAACAATCTGTGCCTGATCCACATCCAGATCATCACACATCGCTTCTAAACTAGAATAATAATCTCTCAGCTTCAGGTTGACGAAGCTTAATAACATTACAGGATCGTTAGGTATCATATTTAAACTTCCTCCTTCTCTGCAATCGCCTTAAGCTGTTCATTCTCCAGCAATATGCGGATCACATCCCCCGGCTCTACTTTATCCGCCAAAATTAATTTGGCAGAAAGGGTCTCTACATATTTCTGGATATATCGTTTTAAGGGTCTTGCACCATAAACAGGATCGTAGGCCTGTTCAATGATATAATTTTCTGCATCTTTATCAATCCGAATAGAGATATCTCGATCAGAGAGTCGTCTGTTCAGATCTGCTACGATCAGTTTAATAATACCACCGATATTGTCCTTCGTCAAAGGTTTAAAGAGAATGGTTTCATCCAGTCGATTCAGAAATTCCGGTCTGAAATGGGCACGCAGCTCCTGCATTACCATTTGCTCCGCGGATTCCCCAATGGAACCGTCCGCTTCAATCCCTTCCAGCAGATAATGGGCACCGATATTGGAGGTCATGATCAAAATGGTGTTCTTGAAATCTACCGTTCTTCCCTGAGAATCGGTAATTCGGCCATCATCCAAAACCTGCAAAAATACATTAAATACATCGGGATGGGCTTTTTCAATCTCGTCGAACAGTACCACACTGTAAGGCTTTCTTCTGACCGCTTCCGTAAGCTGACCACCTTCTTCATACCCCACATATCCGGGAGGTGCTCCGATCAATCTGGAAACGGAGTATTTCTCCATATATTCACTCATGTCGATGCGAACCATATTGCTTTCATCATCAAATAAGGATGCTGCAAGAGCCTTTGCCAATTCCGTCTTACCTACACCGGTAGGTCCCAGGAACAAAAAGGAACCAATGGGCTTAGTAGGATCTTTAATCCCTGCCTTAGAACGGATAATGGCTTCTGTTACCTTTGTCACGCCTTCCTCCTGGCCAATGACTCTTTTATGCAATTCCTCATCCAAATGCAAGGTCTTCTGTCTCTCGCTCTCGGTCAGTTTGGTCACCGGTATTCCGGTCCATCTTGAAACGATTTTCGCAATCTCTTCCTCGGAAACCCGT
>JAZUCP010000237.1:0-4478 GCA_045639165.1 Acetatifactor sp.
TTATTAACTGCCCTGGGGGTGGGTGGTTCCACCATCGTGGGTTCTCTTTTAGGATTTATCTTCAAAAATGTTTCTCATAAATTTTCAGACATTGTACTTTCTTTCGCAGCAGGCGTTATGTTGTCGGCAGCAGTCCTGGGGTTGATCATTCCCTCCCTTGAATACGGCGGAAAATTTGCCCTTCTGATCACCATTGCCGGCATCTTTATGGGTGCCCTTTGTCTGAATCTGATCGACAAGCTGGTGCCTCATCTGCATAAGCTCATGGGACCGGATATCGAAGATCATAATAATGCTAATTTGAGCAAGGTTTTACTCTTTGTCACTGCCATTGCCATCCATAATCTACCGGAAGGTATTGCGGCAGGTGTAAGTTTCGGCTCCGATGATCTCTCTCAGGCAATTATGATTGCCGGCGGTATCGCACTGCAGAATGTTCCGGAAGGAATGGTCATCATCGGTCCCATGCTGGCTGCCGGTGTAAAGCCCAAAAAAACCTTCCTTTGTGCTTTGGCTACCGGACTTGTGGAAGTCCTCGGTACCTTGGTGGGGTATTTTGCAGTTTCCGTAGCATCTGTCATCCTGCCTTTTGCACTTGCCTTCGCCGGCGGAACCATGCTCTATGTTGTCAGCGATGAAATGATCCCCGAAACCCACGCCCATGGAAGTGAACAAGGAGCTACATATGCACTCCTGGCGGGTTTCTGCCTCATGCTGATCAGCGATGTATTGCTGGGATAAGGTTGGTTGCTTTTAACTATCAAAACGTCCGGAGACGGGCACATTTTCATCTAAAAATGTCCAAAATGATATTTCATCCGCCCGATTTTGATGAAAATCCAGTGTTATGTCATCTGAAAGTGGTGAAATTAAAGATTTCATCCGCCTAAATCTGCCAAAAATGCTGAATTTAGGCATCTGAAAATACCTAAAATAGTGGTTTCGTCCGACCTGGCCTGCCAAAAATGCTGAATTGTGTCATCTGAAAACGCCTAAAATGAAGGTTTCGTCCGACCAAGCCCACAAAAGTCTATCAAAAATCGACCAAGACCACAAAAAGACTATCAAAAATTGCCGAGACCACAAAAAATTGCACCGAATCCGCGGAAACCACTGAAAATGCAATAACGACACTACATCAACAAAGACACTACATCAATAACGACACTACATCAACAAAGACACTACATCAAAACGTCCGGAAGCCAAAACAGCTTCCGGACGTTTTATTGTATCAAGCTAACTTTTACTCTTCTACCTTAGGCAGTTTTGCAAATGCTTTTTCAAGCTCTGCATCTGTTGGAACATAGTCTGACATAATACCATCATTAAATTTCTGGTAAGCTGCCATATCGAAATATCCTGTACCGGTAAGACCGAAGACGATGTTCTTAGGTTCTCCGGTTTCTTTGCACTTAAGTGCTTCATCGATAGCAACCTTGATTGCATGGCTGCTTTCAGGAGCGGGCAGGATACCTTCTACTTTTGCGAATGTCTGTGCTGCCTTGAATACTTCGGTCTGATCCACGCTTCTTGCTTCCATCAAGCCCTGATCGTAAAGCTCGGAAACTACGGAACTCATACCATGGTAACGTAAACCACCGGAATGACTTGCAGAAGGGATAAAGCCACTGCCCAGAGTATACATCTTAGACAACGGACAAACTGCACCGGTATCGCAGTAATCATATACATACTTACCGCGGGTTAAACTTGGACAAGATGCGGGTTCTACTGCGATCAACTTGTAATCCGCCTCGCCGCGGAGCATTTCCCCTGCAAATGGAGAAACCAAACCGCCCAGGTTAGATCCGCCGCCTGCACAGCCGATGATCATGTCTGCTTTTATACCATATTTATCCAGAGCCGCCTTGGTTTCCAGACCAATAATGGACTGGTGAAGAAGTACCTGTGTCAATACGGAACCTAATACATAACGGTATCCTTCCTGACTTCTGGCAGCTTCCACTGCTTCGGAAATTGCACATCCAAGACTTCCTGTGGTGCCCGGGAATTCTTCATTAATCTTACGTCCTACATTCGTTGTCATGGAAGGGGAAGGAGTAACCTTTGCTCCATATGTACGCATCACCTCGCGTCTGTGAGGCTTCTGCTCATAGGAACATTTTACCATGTACACCTGACAATCCATATCAAAGTAGGAACAAGCCATGGAAAGAGCGGTTCCCCACTGACCTGCACCGGTCTCTGTGGTAACACCCTTTAAGCCCTGCTTCTTTGCATAATATGCCTGCGCAATTGCAGAGTTTAATTTATGGCTTCCTGAAGTATTGTTGCCTTCAAACTTATAATAAATGTGAGCAGGGGTGCCAAGCTTTTCTTCCAGACAGTAAGCTCTTACCAATGGTGAAGGGCGATACATCTTGTAGAAATCTCTGATTTCTTCCGGAATGTCAAAATAAGGAGTGGTATCATCCAATTCCTGCTTTGCCAGCTCGCGGCAGAAAACTTCTGAAAGCTCATCCAAAGTGATGGGCTGCAGAGTTTCTGAATTCAACAATGGTGCCGGCTTTTTCTTCATATCCGCACGTACATTGTACCACTGCTTTGGCATTTCCTGTTCTTCTAAGTAAATTTTATAAGGGATTTTGTTGTTCATTATGCTTTCCTCTCTACAGTAATCTCCTTATTTGATCTGTCCTTCCAGTACCTTAGCTGCTTCTGCAATCGCTGCCGGGATACCTGCCGGATTCTTACCGCCGGCCTGAGCCATATTGGGACGTCCGCCGCCGCCACCGCCAACCAATGCTGCGATGCCTTTGATCAGATTACCTGCATGTGCTCCTGCCTTTAAGGCTGCATCTGTAGCCATGGCAATGATATTTACCTTGCCTTCCATATTAGAAAGGAGTACTACTACACCTTCTCCCAGCTTTTCTTTTAACTGGTCGCCCAGGTCACGAAGGCCGTTCATGTCCACGCCGTCCACGCTAGCTGCAAGGAGCTTCACACCCTTTACTTCTACTACCTGGTTCATAACATCACCAAGAGCGTCTTTTGCAGCCTTACTCTTTAAGGATTCATTTTCTGAAGCAAGAGCTTTCATTTCAGCCATCACATGTTCACAACGTTCTACTAAATTAGCCGGTGTAGTCTTCAATGCCTTCGCAGCAGCTTCTACACGAGCTTCCATATCTTTATAATAATTGAATACACCTTTACCGGTCAGTGCTTCGATTCTTCTGACACCGGCTGCTACACCGTTTTCAGAAAGGATCTTAAATGCATTGATCACGCCGGTATTGGCTACATGAGTACCACCGCAAAGTTCGGTAGAGTAATCACCCATCTGAACCACACGTACAGTTTCACCATATTTTTCACCAAACAGAGCCATCGCTCCGGTCTTCTTAGCTTCTTCAATGGTCATCACATTGGTAGCTACTGGTAAGTTTTCTTCGATCTTGCTGTTTACGATCTCTTCTACCTTCTTCAACTCATCCGCTGTCATAGCCGCGAAATGAGAGAAGTCAAAACGAAGTCTCTCGCCATCCACATAAGAACCAGCCTGTTCTACATGAGTACCCAGTACTTCACGAAGTGCTTTCTGAAGAATATGTGTTGCAGAGTGATTCTTACAGGTATCTGCTCTTCTTGCAGCATCAACCTTCATCGTTGCAGTATCACCAACCTTGATCATACCCTTGGTCACAACACCGATATGACCAACCTTGCCACCCATCAGCTTTACAGTATCCTTCACCGCGAAGGCACCGTCTGCAGTTTCAATTACACCAGAATCAGCGCACTGACCGCCCATGGTAGCATAGAAGCTGGTTTCTTCCACGATCACAGTACCTACTTCTCCATCGGTAAGAGCTTCTACCAGCTCGGTCTCGGTGGTAAGTACAGTAATCTTTGATTCATTTACTAATTTATCATATCCAACAAATTCTGTGGTAATAGCCGGATCAATGGACTCATACACGGTTACGTCAGCACCCATGTAATTGGTTACTTTACGAGCCTTACGAGCCTTATCCTTCTGCTCCTGCATGCAAACTGCAAAGCCTGCCTGATCAATGGTAAATCCTTTTTCAGCCAGAATTTCTTCTGTCAGATCCATAGGGAATCCATACGTATCATAGAGCTTGAATGCATCTTCGCCTGACAGTTCGGTGACACCCTTAGCTGCCATAGCTTCTTCCATTTCAGCCAGGATGGATAAGCCCTGATCAATGGTCTTGTCAAATTTATCTTCTTCCTGAGTGAGAACATTCAAAATAAATGCCTGCTTCTCATCTAATTCAGGATAACCGTCCTTACATTCTGCAATAACGGTCTGAGCAAGGTTGGCAAGGAATTTTCCTTTAATGCCCAGCAATCTTCCATGTCTTGCAGCACGACGAATCAATCTACGAAGCACATAACCGCGTCCTTCATTGGAAGGCATAATACCGTCACTGATCATAAAGGTTGATGAACGGATATGATCGGTGATCAGACGGATGGAAACA
>JAZUCP010000238.1:0-6498 GCA_045639165.1 Acetatifactor sp.
CGTATTAAGAGTAAAGTGGGAGCACAGCTTGCTACCGTATTGCTGGGTGTTTTAATCTTCGTAGATGACTATTTTAACTGTCTGACAGTAGGCAGCGTTATGAAGCCTGTTACGGATAAGCACAAAGTTTCCAGAGAGAAGTTGGCATACTTGATCGATGCTACAGCAGCTCCGGTATGTATTATTGCACCCATTTCTTCATGGGCGGCTGCAGTTACCGGTTTTGTAGATGGAGAAGATGGTTTGAGCCTGTTTATTAGTGCCATTCCATATAACTTCTATGCATTATTAACCATTTTCATGGTTATTGTAGCGGTTTTGATGAAAGTGGAATTCGGACCTATGAAGTCCGCAGAAGCATTGGCAGAGAAGGCAGCAGTTTTGGAGGCTGCACAGAGCAAGAACGATAAAAAGGGTAAAGTGATTGATCTGGTAGTTCCGATCATTGCATTGATCATCTGCTGTGTGATCGGTATGATTTATACCGGTGGATTCTTTGAAGGTGCTGATTTCATTACTGCATTCTCCAACAGTGATGCATCCTTCGGTCTGGTACTGGGAAGCTTTGCTGCATTGATCATTACCTTGATCTTCTATCTGGTGAGAAGAGTCTTGACAATCAATGAATGTATGGAAAGTATTCCGGAAGGCTTTAAGGCAATGGTACCTGCAATCCTGATCCTTACCTTTGCATGGACTCTGAAAGCAATGACTGACAGTCTTGGCGCTGGTGCTTATGTAGCTGAATTGGTAAAAGGAAGTGCTGCAGGCTTTATGTCATTCCTGCCAGCAATTATCTTTATTATTGCATGTTTACTTGCATTTGCAACCGGAACAAGCTGGGGAACCTTTGGTATCCTGATTCCGATCGTTGTAGATGTATTCAGCCAGACGGATTACACCTTGATGATCATCTCTATCTCTGCATGTATGGCAGGTGCTGTATGTGGTGACCACTGCTCACCGATTTCAGATACCACCATTATGGCAAGTGCAGGTGCGGATTGTAATCATGTGAAGCATGTATCCACACAGCTTCCATATGCAATCTTTGTTGCGGCTGTATCTTTCTTAACATACATTGTTGCAGGTTTCACTAAGTCTGCATGGATCAGCTTACCGGTTGGTATGGTACTGATCGTTGTGGGATTAATGGTGCTGAAGAATCTGTATCCTGAGAAGAAGGAAGCGTAAGGTATATAAGATAAATAGATAAAAAATAAAACGCTGTAGGTATAAGGTGGTGAGTAACTTCCTTTTATCTACAGCGTTTTGTATGGTAAAGAACTTTTTGGCAATACAGATGTGGATGCATTACACATTTCCGTTTTGCTGAGCGAAGAATACCTCCAGTTTCAAACGACTTGTTTTCACACTTCCCTGAATCATGGGAGCGGAACCGCCACATTTGGCACCTAGTTTATTTCGCATTTCTGCGGCCAGTTCTCTGCAGTCCTTGGTGGCACTGCCGATGATAAATTGATAACCATTTTCATCATTGCCTGTAAAGATAGCGCAGTAGCCCGGATATTTTTCGCAGAGTTCATTGACGGCACCTCTTATGGCGATGGGATTATCTAACTCCACAAAGAGCAGGGGATTTGGCTGATCCTCGGGAGTGGGAAGCGCAGTAAGCTGTAATTGCAGTAATTGTTGTGCAAGAGCATTTGCCTTATTCTTCCATATAAGAGTCTCATCCATGACACGATGCACGTTTTCGATTAGTTTCTCCGGTTTGGAGGAGAGTAGTGCAGACAAGGCGGCAGAGGTATCCTGTTTAAGGGTATAGTCCTGTAATGCACGATTACCGCACAAAATATTGATGCGGACACCGCCGCGATGGCTCTGGACATTGGTGATCTTGATCATACCGATCTGGCCGGTGGATGCCACATGGGGAGCACAGCAGGCGCACACATCCACACCGGGGATCTCTACGATCCTTACATCTCCTTCGATCTCAATTTTGCTGCGGTATTGCAGCTTTTCAAGATCTTCCTTTGCCGGAAAGGTGGCAGATACGGGAAGATTCTTCCATACAATCTGGTTGGCTTCTTTTTCAATCTCGCGAAGCATTTCCAGTGAGATGGGCTGATCAAAGTCCATGGTCACTTCAGCACTTCCTAAATGAAATCCTACATTGGTAAATCCAAAATGAGAATGAAGCAGTCCGGAAATAATATGTTCCCCGGAGTGTTGCTGCATAAAGTCAAAACGCTGAGCCCAGTCCACATGACCGGTAATGGATTGACCGGGGGTGAAGGAACCACTTATCAGATGATAGATCACATCCTTCTTAATCTGCACATCCAACACGTCCAGACCATCAATGGTTCCCTTGTCGGCAGCTTGTCCCCCTTCTTCCGGGAAAAATGCAGTCTGGTCTAATGCCAGCCAGACGCCTCGGCCTTTTTCGTCCGCCACACATTCCGTAATTTTGGCGGTAAAATCCAGTATATGAGTATCTATATAGAAGAGTTTTTTCATGGAAGGAATCCTTTCTTGGTTTGCCGGGTATGGAAAGTAATATTTTGCAAATGATACCCCGCAGTCATATTAAGCTGATTACAGCAACCATTTTTAATCAAGTATAAGGTTCACAGAAGAAAATGTCAAACAAAAACAGTGGAATGAAAGTTTAGGACGCCTTAAGGAGGCTAACAGAAAATAAAAATGGAATTTATTTGGAAATAAAATGGAAGCATTACGGTTGACATGGAATGTGAAACATAATAAAATGAATACATGGAGGGATGTTTATGACCATAGAAGAGATGAAGGAATTGAAAAAGAGCCGGGGATATTCTAATGAGCAGATTGCTGATTGGTCAGGTGTCCCACTGGGAACAGTACAGAAGGTATTCAGTGGTATTACCCAGTGTCCAAGATACGCAACATTGCAGGCATTGGAGCGGGTATTTGCAGAGCATACTGTTGCAAAAGTTTTGTACGATTATAATGGAACAAGCAACAAGTATGGAACCTTTCAGGTGGAAGAAAGTATTGTGCCCTATCTGGCAGGAAAAGTGCAGGGGGAATATACAACTGCAGAATATTATGCGTTGCCGGAAGACAGACGTGTGGAGTTGATTGACGGTGTTTTTTATGATATGAGTTCCCCTACATTTGTACATCAGGGGATTGCAGGAGAGTTATATCGTCAGATCGCCAATTTTATCAGAGAAAATCACGGGAATTGTATTGTCAGAGTTTCGCCTGTGGATGTATGTCTGGATTGTGATGACAGAACAGTGGTACAGCCGGATGTAGTGATTGTATGTGATAAGAGTAAGATCAGACGTTGGGGGATTATGGGGGCTCCGGATCTTGTGGTAGAGGTGCTGTCGCCATCCACCAGCCGAAAAGATAAGCATAAGAAGCTGGCGAAGTATCTGAATGCCGGGGTCAGGGAGTATTGGTTGATTGATCCGGACCGGAAGTTACTTTTAGTTTATCATTTTGAAAATGAAGAAGTGATCTCGCCTATGATCCTGGAGTTAAGGGGCAGGATGCCGGTTGCAATTTATGAGGGCAAACTGGAATTGGATCTGGAACTTGTGGCGGAGATGATAGAGGAGTATCCCGATGAATAAAAGAAATTATCAAAAAGAAATGGAAAAAGTGTTACAAGAACCGCAGCAAGAACCGAAACACCTGCTGCTGCATAGCTGTTGTGCACCCTGCAGCAGTTATGTTCTGGATTATTTGAGCCGGTATTTTAGAATCACAGTTTTTTATTATAATCCTAATATTACAGCTTCCGGAGAGTATTTTAAGCGGGTAGAGGAGCAAAAGCGACTGATTGAGATCTTTAATCAGCAGCCAGGAAGATTCATGATTGATTGTAGAGAAGGAGATTATAGGCCCGCAGAGTTTCTGGAACTGACCAAGGGAATGGAAGAATGTCCGGAGGGCGGTGAAAGATGTTTTCTTTGTTATCGGATGCGTCTGGAGGAAACTGCCAAAGTAGCAGCTGAAATAGGTGCGGATTATTTTACCACCACATTAACCATAAGTCCCCTGAAGAATGCCCAGAAATTGAATGAGATTGGAGAAGAATTGGCGGCTGTCTATGGAAGCAACTGGCTGCCGTCAGATTTTAAAAAGAAGGAAGGCTATAAAAAGTCTGTTGAGCTTTCTACAGAGTATGGACTATACCGACAGGATTATTGCGGCTGTGCCTTTTCCAAAGCGGAGAGAGAAAGGCAGAAAGAAACCGAGAAAAAGTAAAAACAGAAGAATATGAAGAAAAATTCTGAAAAGAAGGCAGAAAAATAAGGTTGTCATATTTAGAAAAATGGGATATATTTATAATGGTATGTCCATTTATTGGAATATTGTACAAGTTTGTGATATGCATGAAAAGAGGTAACTATGAAAAAAATTCTTGAATTAATATCAGAAGAAATGCAGCAGGCGTTTGAAGCAGCAGGGTATGATCCCGCACTTGGAAAAGTGACCATTTCAAACAGACCTGATTTATGTGAATATCAGTGTAATGGAGCTATGGCGGGTGCCAAGAAGTACAAAAAGGTTCCTATTATGATCGCCAATGATGTGGCTGCGAAGTTGGCTGACAGCAAGGTATTTGCAGAAGTAAGTGCAGTGGCTCCCGGATTTTTGAATCTGAAGATTACGGACGAATTTTTAAAAGAATATATGCAGAGCATGTGCGGATCACCTAAGTTTGGTTTGGAAATGCCAGAGGTACCCAAGAAGATCATTGTAGATTACGGCGGACCCAATGTTGCAAAGCCGTTGCATGTAGGACATCTTCGTTCAGCGGTAATTGGGGAAAGTATTAAGAGAATCTGCCGTTATGTGGGACATGATGTGCTGGGTGATGTGCATCTTGGTGACTGGGGACTTCAGATGGGTCTGGTGATCACAGGCTTACAGGAAAGACAGCCGGATCTGGTTTACTATGATGACAGTTATGAAGGAGAATATCCGAAAGAACCTCCCTTTACCATTGCAGAGCTGGAAGAGATCTATCCTGCGGCAAGTGCAAAGTCCAAGGAAGATCCTGAATATAAGGCAAAGGCAATGGATGCAACTTTCAAGCTGCAGAATGGTGTGAGAGGCTATCGTGCTCTCTGGAAGCATATTATGAATGTTTCCATTGCAGATATGAAGCAGATCTACAACACATTGAATGTTGAGTTTGATCTTTGGAAGGGTGAAAGCGATGTGCACGACCTAATCCCGGAGATGGTAAAGTTGATGAAGGATGGCGGTTACGCATATATCAGTGACGGTGCTTTGGTAGTTGATGTGAAGGAAGAAACCGATACCAAGGAAATGCCTCCATGTATGATCTTAAAATCTGACGGAGCATCCCTTTACAATACAACGGACCTGGCAACTATCATGGAGCGTATGAATCTGTATCAGCCGGATGAATTGATCTACCTCACTGACAAACGTCAGGATCTGTATTTTGAACAGGTATTTCGTTGTGCAAAGAAGACCAAGCTTGTTAATGAAGATACTAAGCTTTACTGGTTGGGCTTTGGTACAGTAAACGGCAGCAACGGAAAGCCTTATAAGACCCGTGACGGCGGTGTAATGCGTCTTGAGAACCTGATCAAGGAAACCAAGGAAGAAATGTATCGAAAGATCGTAGATAATCGTAAAATGGATGAAGCAGAGGCAAGAGAGATTGCCAATATCGTAGCGGTGTCTGCATTAAAATATGGCGATCTTTCCAATCAGGCATCTAAAGACTATATCTTTGATGTGGATAGATTTACTTCCTTTGAAGGAGATACCGGTCCTTACATCCTTTATACCATTGTACGAATCAAGTCCATCCTGAATAAATATAAGGAACAGGGCGGCAGTCTGGAAGGATTAACAGTTGAGGCTCCGGGCAATGCGTCCACAAAGGAATTGATGATGCAGCTGGCAGGCTTCAATGCAATGATGCAGAGTGCATACGAAGAGATTGCACCTCACAAAGTGTGTGCATTTATCTATGACCTTGCCAATGCATTTAACCACTTCTACCATGAAACCAAGATCCTGGGCGAAGAAAATGAAGAAAAGAAGCAGTCATTGATCGCGCTTTTGGTACTCACCAGAGATGTACTGGAAGCATGTATCGATGTGTTGGGCTTTGAAGCACCTGAAAGAATGTAATATACAAGTATGCCGGAAGCTTGCACAGACTTTCCGGCATACTATTTTTGATGAAAATGTTTAAAAATCACATACAATAGAAAAAATTTAAAAAACTCGAAAATTATTTGAAAAAGTTGTTGACAAAAGAATTAATACGTTGTATACTAACGAAGTCAGTTAGGAACACTTGGTTGCAATCGGGGTCTTAGCTCAGCTGGGAGAGCATCTGCCTTACAAGCAGAGGGTCATAGGTTCGAGCCCTATAGGCCCCATACCAACAAAACTGATAATTAGATAATGTGGCGAGATAGCTCAGTTGGCTAGAGCATACGGTTCATACCCGTAGTGTCGAGGGTTCGAATCCCCCTCTCGCTA
>JAZUCP010000239.1:0-2071 GCA_045639165.1 Acetatifactor sp.
GAAGGATTTCTTCCGGCTGATACGGTTTGCAGCGATTTCTGAGAAACTGATCATACCAATCAGACAAGTATATGCAAATAAGCAGAAGCAGAAGGTGATCAAAAAGGTAACGATTGCATTCATTGAAGTTCCGGGAGTCAGCTCAGCAGCAGAAGCCAGGAATTTGGGCAATCTGTCCATTGCGAACCAGGCAGAAGAATCTGCACCGCTCCATACATGAGCCATAACAACTACAAAACCTGTTAAAGTACAGATAACGATGGTATCCAGGAAAACTCCGATGGATTGTACGATACCCTGATCACAAGGATGATCACAGCTCGCAGCACCTGCTGCCATGGTAATGGTTCCCTGACCTGCTTCATTACTCATAAGACCACGTTTGATACCCTGAGCAAGGATGGTACCAAATACGCCGCCAAATACTGCTTCAGAGGTAAATGCTCCGCCAAATACTGCTGCAAAGAAGTAAGGAATACGTCCAATATTCAAAATAATCAATAGCAAAACAGTTACAACATAAAGCACAGCCATGACAGGAACCATTTTATCAGTTACTTTAGTTACCTGTCGGATTCCCTTAAATACCATAACTGCGGTAAAGAGAACAACAAAAACAGCAACTATGTAGTAAAATACGGAAGTGGTTGAAAGAGTTGCGCCTGTTACGATTTCAGCCATAGTACCAATGGAGCTTACAACATTAAAGCCCTGTGCAGGCAGACAGCACATTGCATAGATAATGTACATTAAAGAGAGCGCAATTCCGGCCCAGGCTTTGTTGCCTAACAGTCGTTTTCCGTAAAAAGGAAGTCCACCGATAAATTCGTCCCCTTTCTTTTCTTTGAAGATCTGAGCCAGTACCGCTTCTGCATATGCGGTAGCCATTCCAAAGAATGCAGACAACCACATCCAGAATAATGCACCGGGACCGCCTACGGCAATCGCACCGGTTACCCCCAGAATATTGCCGGGACCGACTCGCATGGCAGAGCTTAGGAAAAATGCAGCGAGAGAGGAAATGCCGGTTTCTTCCTTCTTTTTCTCTGCCAGAATCGTAATTCCTTTTTTAAAATGAGTAACTTGGATAAATCCGGTACGAAAACTGAAAAATATACCGGAACCTACCAAAAGGATAACAGCTAAAGAGAAATTCCCGATGATGGGGATGTTGCTGTACCAACTGAAATTAGTAGGAAAATCCCAGAAGAAGTCGGACACAGGAGTTACAAAGCGAAATACATTGTTAACAGCTTCAAAAACTCGTTCCATAAACACTACCTCCTATTATTTCTTTTTCTTCATTTTATTCGTGTCTGAATACTTTTCTTCACAATATTTACAACGATATACTTCTTTTATTTCGTCAGCCAGCAGGAATACATGGGGAAGCTCCTGCTCGATAGAAGTGATACAACGGGGATTGCGGCATTTGATCACATTTTTGATCATTTTCGGAAGGATCAATTCCTTCTTTTCCACGATTTCACCGGCTTTAATTACATTTACGGTAATGTTGTGGTCAATAAATGCAAGCACATCCAGATCCAGATTGTTGATGTCGCATTCTACTTTTAAGATATCTTTTTTGCCCATTTTTTCGCTGCGGGCATTCTTAATGATGGCTACAGTGCAATCCAGTTTATCGAGTCCCAGATGCTCGTAGATGGAAAGGCTGTTTCCGGCCTTAATATGGTCTAACACAAAACCTTCTTCGATTTTACCAACATTTAACATGGATCATTCCTCCTTATACTAATTCTAACAGTGTAAGAATCAGTGCCATACGCACATATACACCGTACTGAGCTTGTTTAAAATATGCAGCACGCGGGTCATTGTCCACTTCTACAGAGATTTCGTTCACACGTGGAAGGGGATGGAGTACCAGCATATCCGGTTTCGCCAATTCCATTTTTGCCTTGTCCAGAATATAGAAGTCTTTTAAGCGGATATAGTCTTCTTCATTGAAGAAACGTTCCTTCTGTACACGGGTCATGTATAAGAAATCCAGCTGAGGCATTACCGCTTCCAGATTGCTCACTTCTTCATATGGTATATTGTGAGCTTC
>JAZUCP010000240.1:0-11225 GCA_045639165.1 Acetatifactor sp.
CCGGTGCTGACGGATTGGCAGGCATTGTATGCAGTGCCGAAGGGAATGGGGATCAATTGCTGCCAGAGTCAGTATGTAAAGGACAATATTGATAACTTAAAGTGCAGATACATTACCACCCTTTCCGGAGGAACGGTGGACGAGGCTTGTAAAGAGCAGGGATTTGAGGAAATCGGACGCAAAAGTAATGTGGTAACGTACAAGCTATATTAAGAGGGGATACCGATGGCAAAAGGAACGAATCAGAAATTGAAGCTGATCTATCTGATCAGAATGCTTCTGGAAAAAACCGATGAAGTGCATAGTGTTACCATGCAGGAGATTCTGGAATACTTATCTGCCAATGACATTACCGCGGAGAGAAAGAGTATTTATGATGATTTGGAAACCATTCGTAATTTGGGCATTGACGTAGTAGGGGAGCCCTATGGCAGGTCCTACCGTTATCATGTGGTCAGCAGGCAGTTTGAATTGGCGGAATTAAAGCTTTTGGTGGATGCCATTCAATCCTCTAAGTTTATTACAGAGAGAAAATCCAGAGAGTTGATTAAGAAACTGGAGAGTCTGGTCAGTATATATGAGGCGAAGCAATTGCAAAGACAGGTCTATGTATCCGGGCGGATCAAGACCATGAACGAAAGCATCTATTATAATGTGGATGAATTGCACAATGCCATTGCGGGAAATAAAAAGATCCGTTTTCAGTATTTTCAGTGGAATCTGAAAAAGGAAATGGAGCTTCGAAGAAACGGTAAATTTTATGAGATCAGTCCTTGGGCGTTGTCCTGGATGGAGGAAAATTATTATCTCATTGGATATGACAAAGAGGAAGGTAAAATCAAACATTTTCGCGTGGACAAGATGCTGAAGATCGGATGTCTGGAGGAAGAAAGAGAAGGCCGGGAGCTTTTTAACCGCTTTGATATGGCTGTCTATTCCAAGAAAAGCTTTGGAATGTTCGGCGGTCAGGAGCAATGTGTAAAGCTTCTGTGTGAGAATAGTCTGGTGGGTGTGATCATTGACAGGTTTGGCAAGGATGTTATGATTGTTCCTGTTGACTCGGAACATTTTCATGTGAATGTGGATGTGGCGGTCAGCGAACCATTTTTTGGATGGATCTTTGCACTGGGAGGTAAAGCAAGAATCCTGGGGCCGGAGCCGGTGGTGGACCGGATGAAAGAGATGATGAAAAAAAGTTACTATCTGTAGAATCAGATAGTAACTTTTGACTAGAAGCCATTTTTTTGTCTTTCCAGACGAAGTTCTCGCCTTTTCTTGGCCATGAGATATTCTTCTTGCTGTACATCGGTTTCCAGAATCAGGGAAGGCACCGGAGCAGGCTGGTTGTTTTCGTCTAATGCAACCAATACAATGTGAGCCCGATTGATGGGATAACGCATACCATCGCTTTTTTCTACATAGGTATCCACCCGAACCTCCATAGAGGTGCGGCCGGCATATGTAAGGTATCCGATCAGAACGATTAGATCGTTTACATAAGCTGCGGATTTGAAGGTAAGATTGTCGATGGCAGCAGTGGTTACGGTCTTTAGACCAGTGTGACGCATAGCCACAATGGCAGCTAATTCATCTATCATTTTTAACAGCGTACCGCCGAATAAACGGCCGCCCCCATTTAAGTCAGCAGGCTGGACCAAATGTACCTGTTCTGTTTTTGAAAAATCAACAGTTCTTTCAATCATGGTATAGTACCTCATTCTTGTAAATTGGTAATGTGATAATTATAGTATAGCAGTCCCTGACGATTTGGACAATCAGAAAATAATCTGGTTGCTGAAATAGATTTATTTTGCTTGTATTTTGGAATCGAATTCGGTACAATATGAGATGGAAAATACGTATGAAGAAATTTAGAAAGTAGGATTTAAAATGGAACAATTTAAGAAATTATTTCAGGCAACGGATATGACAACAGGTGAGCCATGGAAACGTATTGTGGTATTTACCATTCCTATGCTACTGGGTAATATTGCACAGCAGCTTTACAGTACAGTGGATAGTATTGTAGTAGGCAAGTATGTGGGAGATAATGCACTGGCAGCAGTGGGAAGTGCGGCTCCTATATTGAATCTGTTGCTGGTTTTATTTATGGGTGTGAGTATGGGAACCAGTATTATGGTTTCCCAGCATTTTGGAGCAAAGCAGAGAGAAGAGCTTTCTATTACCATTGGAAACAGTATTACATTAACCGCTTTGACTACATTGATTATTATGGTGGTGTCGGTGATCGTTACGCGACCTCTTTTGGAGCTGCTGAATACTCCCATAAGTATTATCGACTGGTGTCATTCCTATCTGTTGATCCTGTTTTTGGGATCCATGGGAAGTGCTTTCTATAATATATTAAGCGGTGTGCTCAGAGGATTAGGGGATGCATTTTCCGCACTGATATATCTGCTTGTGGCAACGGTTATAAATATTGTGCTGGATGTTTTGTTTGTGGCAAAATTTGATTTGGGGGTCAGCGGCGTTGCCTGGGCCACCATCATTGCGCAGGCGGTTTCCGCGGTGTTGTGTTTTATACGTTTAAAGAAGATGACAAAGGTATTTGATTTAAAGCCGTCTTATATGAAGCTTCAAGGTAAGTTTGCAGGAGGTATTATCCGTTTGGGACTGCCTTCCGGTATCACCCAGGCGATTTTCTCCACAGCCATGATTGTGGTGCAGTCTTTGACCAACAGCTTTGGTGAAATGTTTATTGCAGCCAATGTAATCATCATGCGCGTGGATGGCTTTGCTATGCTTCCTAACTTCTCCTTTGGTACCGCCATGACCACTTATGCGGGACAGAATGTGGGTGCAAGAGATATGGATCGTGTGACCAAGGGTGCAAAACAAGGTACTTTGATTGCAGTCCTAACTTCTGCCACATTGACAGGATTAATACTGATCTTCGGTAAGGGCTTGATGGGTATTTTTACCGAAACCACAGAATTGGTGGATCTGGCAAGACGTATGATGGGTATCATTGCGGTAGGATATGTGGCAATGGCAGTTACCCAGAGCTTGTCCGGTGTTATGAGAGGCGCGGGAGATACCATGACACCTATGTGGATCTCTTTGATCACTACTGTAGTCATTCGTGTGCCTGTAGCTTACGGTATTGCGTATCTGACCAGAACTCCGCAGCTGCCTACCGGACGTCAGGAATGTATCTTTATCTCCCTGCTCTGCTCATGGGTAATGGGTGCATTAATTACAACCTTCTTCTATTTGAGAGGTAAGTGGAAGACAAAAATGTTGGGAAGATAAAAAGAACTGTCGCATTAAAGATTAAAATCATTAATGCGGCAGTTTATATATAATTAGATATAATTCTTGCAGGCACGTATCAGGCGGAAGGCCTGTTCAGTGGTTGCAATCATGTTTTTCTCAGCATTGTCTTTGTCCATGGCTTCTTCAAGGGTTACAACACCTCGTAAGATGGGGAAGAAGGCGTCAATGCCGGCAGCATTGCAAAGATAAGCATCTTCTGTCACGCAGCCGGAAAATGCAACTACTAATTTATTGTATTTCTTGGCAATCTCTGCAACACCGATAGGTGCTTTGCCCATAACAGTCTGACCATCCAGACGTCCTTCACCGGTAACAACGATATCTGCATCCTTTACGAAATTTTGTAGGTGGGTTTCATCTAGAATGATCTTGATGCCGGATTCTAAAACAGCATTCGTAAAAGTCAGGAAGGCAAAGCCCATACCGCCGGCCGCACCTGTACCGGGATAGACAGGATCGGATTTAGGAAACTTATCTGCGGCAAGAACTGCATAATCTCCAAGCCATTTGTCCATCTGCATAATCATAGTCGGTGTGGCACCTTTCTGAGGTCCATAGATAGCACTGCAGCCCTGTTCGCCGCAAAGTGGATTTGTTACGTCGCAGGCAATACGGAAGGTACAATCTTTTAATTCTGGAATGACATGTGTGTCAGTAATTTCAACCAGATCTTGCAGACCTTTAGCTCCGAAGGAAATCTGATCGCCGTTTTTGTCTAAAAAACCATATCCCAGTGCCTGAAGCATACCGATCCCGCCATCATTTGTGGCACTTCCGCCGATTCCAACGATAAAGTGGCGGCAGCCTTTTTGGATGGCGTCCTTGATCACCTCTCCCACACCATAGGTGGTGGTGTTCATAGGATTGCGTTCTTTTTCCGAAACCAGTGTAATACCTGCAGCACCGGACATTTCTACAATAGCGGTCTTGCTTTCTTCTAAGATACCGTAGGTACATTCCACAGGTTGGCCCAAAGGTCCGGAGACAGTAACACAGACATTTCTTCCGTTCATACCCAGAACCAGAGCTTCCACGGTACCTTCGCCGCCATCGGCAAGCGGTCGTACAGAGACTTCGGCTTCCGGAATTGCCTGAATAATTCCCTGCTTGATTGCCTGGCCGGCTTCCAAGGAAGTGAGGCTACCTTTGAGAGAGTCAATTGCTACAACAACTTTCATGATTTAATTGATACATCCTTTCTTTTATCGATATATTTAGGTGATTTTATTTTACCATTTATTTGTACAAAAATATAGATTAAATGTGGTGAGGTTATTGAAATAATCGGGAATACGTGGTACATATAACATAACAGTTATGGTAAATGAGGGAATTGAGAGAATTGCGGTATGAATATGCGGATTGTAAAAGAAATATCAGATTTTATATTTGTGGAGGATCAGCTGCAAAAGGCGGATGCCATTTTGATTCCAGGAGGAGCGTATCCTGAGCTGGCAGAACTGGCGGCGGAGTTGTTCCAGGAAGGGTATGCCAAGTGGGTGGTGCCTAGCGGTGCATATGCGATTACGGAAGGAAGATTTGCAGGAGTAAAGTCTAAGCAGGATATTTATACAGGCCCTTATGAAACGGAATGTGATTTTTATTGTGATATCCTAAAGAAAAACGGTGTGCCGATGAGTAACATTATACCGGAGGATAAATCTCAGTTTACTGCCCAGAATGCCTGGTTTACCAAAGCATTGCTGGAGGAGAGGGGCATCAGATTGGAAAAGGCCATTATTTGCTGCAAGGCCTTTCATGCCAGAAGATGTCTGATGTACTATCAATTTACCTTTCCGGATACAGAATTTATAGTGGTGCCTGCCAAGGATACTCATGGCGGGTTGATTACCAAGGAAAACTGGTATCGGTCAGAAGTGGGTGTGGAGAAGGTGTTAGGAGAACTGAGTCGTATCGGCAGTCAGTTCATGCCGGAATTTACCGGGCTTAAAAACCAACTCGAAGGACAGACAGAGACATAAAGAATGGGGAATAAGGAGTTTAACAATGGAATTATTCAAGGGCAGACCGGCGGATGAAACCGGGCGTGTAGAAAAAGAAATCAGAGTCTATGACTTTTTAGATAGGGCAGGAGTGGAATATCTGCGAGTGGATCACGAGCCTGCATATAATATGGAGATTTGCGAGGAGATAGATAAGACCTTACAGGCAGTAATCTGCAAAAATCTCTTTTTGTGCAATCGACAGAAGACAAGCTTTTATCTTCTGATGATGCCCGCAGATAAGGTATTTAAGACCAAGGAGCTGTCAAAGCAGATTGGCTCTGCAAGACTTTCTTTTGCGGAAGCGGAATTTATGGAAGAGTTTCTGGATATCACACCGGGAGCTGCCAGTATTATGGGGCTGATGAATGATGTGAACAATAGAGTGCAGCTGTTGGTGGATGAGGACGTGCTGAAAGGTGAATTCTTAGGATGCCACCCATGCGTCAATACATCCAGTCTGAAGCTTCGGACAGAGGACGTGTTTGGGAAGCTGTTACCCCAGATGCACCATGATATGATGGTAGTGAAGCTTGTAGGAGAGGATTGAATCGGTAGTTTTTGTGAGGAATCATTCGCAAAAGGAAGGTGGTGAGAATATGAGTTACAAATATGAAACTCATATGCATACCAGCGAAAGCAGTAAATGTGGTAAATCCACTGCTGTAGAGATGGTAAGAAGCTATAAGGAACAGGGGTATACAGGTATCTTTGTAACCGATCACTTTTTTAACGGAAATTGTGCTGTGGACAGAAGTCTCCCCTGGGCGGAGAAGATAGCACTTTTTTGCAAAGGCTATGAAAATGCAAAAGCAGAAGGCGATGCCATTGGACTGGATGTGTTTTTCGGATTTGAGTATTGCGTCAATGGGGCGGATTTTCTGATTTATAATCTGGACAAGGAATGGCTCTTAAAGCATCCGGACATTGATCGGATGGACTCCAGAGAAGCTTTCCGGCTGATCCACGAGGATGGTGGTTTTATCGTACATGCCCATCCATTTCGAGAAAGAGCATATATCCATCATATTCACCTCTTCCCAAGAGATGTGGATGCGGTGGAAATCTATAATGGCGCACAAAGAAGCGACGAATTTATGAATGAACGGGCCAAACTGTACGCCATGATGTATGAGTTGCCGATAACAGCCGGTTCGGACAGTCACTGTGCCACGGATGCCTTTCGGTGTGCGGTGGTTACGGAAGAACGGATACAGGAGCCCATGGATTATCTGCATGCGATCTTTAGCGGGGAGCTAAGGATTGAGGAACGCAATTAATTGCGTTCCCAACGACCTGATGCACCGCAGGGAAGTACCAGTCCATTGCCGGATACGGGAAGGCCGATTTCATTGGCTTGTACGTGACCGCCGAACTTTTTGGTAATGGCGGTATTCATCATATAGGACAAAACTGCAGGCTGCAAGCCTGTAGTATAGGAGTTGATCAGGAAGAATAAGGCGTCCTCTGACAGGATCTGAGTGGTCAGCTCGATAAATGGCCAGATGCTTTCTTCGATTTTCCAGATCTCACCCTTGGGGCCTCTGCCGTAAGAAGGCGGATCCATAATGATTCCGTCATATTTATTGCCACGTCTGATTTCGCGTTCTACAAATTTTACGCAGTCATCTACCAACCAGCGGATGGGAGCGTCACCAAGCCCGGAGGAAACAGCGTTTTCCTTTGCCCATCCAACCATACCTTTGGAGGCATCCACATGGGTCACAGCGGCACCTGCCTTGGCTGCGGAAAGGGTTGCACCACCGGTGTAGGCAAAGAGGTTCAGTACTTTTACAGGCTTGTCAGCAGGACGATTCTTAGCTTCATTTCGGATAATTTGGGAGAACCAATCCCAGTTGGTAGCCTGTTCCGGGAAGAGACCGGTATGTTTGAAGCTGAAGGGTTTTAAGTGGAAGGTAAGTTGATTTTCCTTCACGCCCTTTGTGCCGCCCAATTCGTAACCAATGCTCCATTCATTGGGCAGGTCAAAGAACTTCCATTCACCGCCGCCCTTGGTGCTTCTGTGATAGTGACCGTTTTTTTTCTTCCAGCCCTTGTGATCATGAGGCGTGTTCCAGATAACCTGAGGATCCGGACGCACCAGAATATAGTCTCCCCAGCGCTCTAACTTTTCTCCGTTTGATGTATCTAAAACTTCATAATCTTTCCAATTGTCTGCAATCCACATAGTTTGTGACCTTTCTTATATTTAAGTGAAAATATTGCAACAGTGTTGCTTCTTATAATATACAATAGTTTTTCGTTCTTGGCAAGACAAGGGACTTATCTGATCAGTTTATAGCCACATAGCCGTTATAGAGCAATCTGTAGCGGCTTTTTTTGTGCAAGTTATTGCATTTTTATCAGAAATATCTTTCGATTTGGTTAATAATGACACCATAATGTTAAAAATGACCATCTGTAAATGGTTAGATCGGAATGATATATTAGATCTGTAATCAGTGAATGCTTTACAAAATAGAACAGCAGTAAGGAGGTTTTTATAAGTGAGCCAAGGGATGAAGAAAAGAATAAGAAAGGTTGTGGTACACTGGCAATTATATGTAATGGTATTGCCGGCATTAATGTATCTGATAATTTTTTCGTATAAACCAATGTATGGTTTGATAATTGCATTTAAAGATTATAATTTTAAGCGGGGAATCCTGGGAAGTGAATGGGTAGGTCTGGACCATTTTACTCGTTTGTTTGATTCATATTGGTTTCCAATCATTTTGAAAAATACATTGACTATCAGCTGTATCAGCTTAATATTGGGATTTCCACTGCCCATTATTTTTGCTCTGTTAGTCAATGAAATTAAGGGGCAGAAGATCAGGAAGATTGTACAGACAGTGTCCTATGCACCACACTTTATTTCAACTATTGTTATGTGTGGTCTGGTTATATTGATGTTAAGTCCGGATGGTGGCATTGTTAATATTTTCTTAAAAGCCATCGGCATGGAGCCTATCTTTTTTATGCAGAAACCGGAGTACTTTAAATGGATTTACGTCCTCAGTGGCATCTGGCAGGGGACAGGATGGAGTGCCATTATTTACATTGCAGCGTTATCCGGTGTGGATCCGTCTCTTGTGGAAGCGGCAGAGATTGACGGAGCTTCCAGATTCCGAAGGATTGTACATATATATTTTCCGGCACTGATTCCTACAATTGTTATATTGTTGATTATGCAATGTGGTTCCGTCATGAGTGTAGGACATGAGAAGGTCTATGCTTTGCAGAATTCTGCGAATTTGCCGGGTTCGGAAGTTATATCCACTTATGTATATAAGGTGGGCTTAAATAGCCAAGATTTTTCCTTCGCTACAGCAGTGGGACTTTTGAATTCGGTTGTTAATTCTATTGTTCTAGTAACAGTGAATACGATAGCTAAGAAGGTTAATAATTCCGGATTGTGGTAGGAGGAAGGATATGAAGTTAAAAAATAAAAATTACTGGTGCTATATGTGGGAGAAGAAAGGGGATTTTCTGTTTCAATTTGTAGTTTATACAATATTATTGATATCATTTGTTGTTACATTGTATCCTATGATATTTACAGTCAGTGCGTCTGTCAGTGACCCTACGGCAGTTGCTTCCGGTAAGATGCTTCTTTTCCCAGTTGGATTTACTTTGGATGGTTACAAATATATCATTCAGTATAGAGAAATCTGGACAGGATATGCTAATACCATATTTTATACCATTGTGGGAACGCTTATGAATCTGGCAGCAACACTGCCCTGTGCATATGCACTTTCCCATCGGCATATGCAGGGACGGGGAATTATCATGACATTTTTCATTATCACCATGTATTTTAGCGGTGGTATGATTCCCAGTTATCTGAACATTGTTTCAATGGGACTCTTGAATACCCGATTTGTAATTTTATTAAATGGGCTGGTGTCCACTTACAACCTGATCGTGGCAAGGACATTTTTTTCCACATCTATTCCATGGGAATTGCATGAGGCTTCCATTTTGGATGGTGCCAGCGATTTCGGAACTTTCAGACTGGTGGTATTCCCCTTGTCAAAACCGATTATAGCAGTATTGGCACTGTATTATGCGGTTGGACATTGGAACAGTTATTTTACAGAAATGATATACTTATCAGACAGAAGTAAATTCCCGTTACAGGTCTTTTTGCGGGAAATACTTACCTTAAGCAAGTATCAGGCACAAGCTATGGAGGAAGGAGGTTACAGTATTGAAGAAATGATGCAGATGGTACAGGCTATAGAAACAGCTAACCTGATCAAATTTTGTGTGATTGTGGTGTCGGCGTTGCCCATGATGATCTTGTATCCGTTCATGCAGAAATTCTTTGCCAAAGGTGTTATGATAGGAGCAGTTAAGGGATAGCTAATTGCAAGTCGCTATTTAAATTTAAAGGGCCACCGATGTGGCAGAAAGGACAATTTATGAAAAAGAAATTATTATCGATTGTATTGGCAACTTCTATGGCGTTTTCAGTATGTGCATGCGGTGACAATACAACAAAGGAAGAAGCAAAAAGTGAGAGCAGCATATCGACAGTAGTTTCCGGTGAAAGTGCATCTGCATCAACGGATAAAGCTACGGAAGATGCAAAGGAAGACACAGAACCTATTACAATCAATGTAGCAACTCTTTCCAGAAGTGTTCCTGCGGAAGAGAGATACATGACAGAGTACATTGAAAAAACCTTCAATGTAGACCTGGTATGGACAGAGTATTCTAGCGAAGCCTGGAATACCCAGTTTTCTCTGATGCTTACTACCAATGAGCTTCCTGACTTGTTTATGGATGTGAATATGGGCAGAGGAGATATAAACAAATATGGTGCAGACGGGTATTTGTTGAATATGATGGATTATATTGATTATATGCCTAATATGAAAGCACTTATGAATGAATATCCTAAATGGAATAATTATCAGACTGCACCGGATGGTGGATTTTATGGCCTTAGTAGAGTGTTTCCCGAAGGAATCGGTATTGCGACAGGTATGACTACATTTATCAACAATCAGTGGCTTGAGAATGTAGGGATGGACATGCCCGAGACAACAGAAGAGCTGTATCAGGTGCTGAAGGCTTTTAAAGAACAGGATGCAAATGGTAATGGTGATCCGACTGATGAGATTCCTTTGGGCATACAGATTGATTCAGGACGCGGCCATAGATTTGAATGGATGCTTCTTGCTTCTTACGGGTATTATACTAACAATCAGAGCTATTCACCGTATGTAAATGAAGATGGTTCTGTGGGTCTTGCACAGCAGGATGAAGCTTATAAAGATTATTTGAAATATTTGCATAAGCTGTATGATGAAGAATTAATGGAGCAGTCTGCTTTTATTATTACTGATGAGGAAAGAGTTGATAAAGCAGCCAATGACAAGTACGGTGTATTCGCAGACTACTCAGGCCTTGTGACAGCGTTGGGAGGAGTTGTAGAAGACAATCCATATGATGATTATACCTGTATTTCGGCTTTGACTTCGGAGTATAATGATCAGAGAAGTTTTGCATTGGGTAATGTCGGCTATGCATCAGGAGCCAGAACTTATATTAGTGCGGAGACAGAGCATCCAGAGATTATTTGCCAGATTATAGATCATTTCTTGACATTTGATAATCTTGTTCTTGCAGAATATGGTGTGGAGGGCGTTACTTTTGAATATGTGAAGGATGATTTTGGGAATCTTGCGCCTGCTTATATAGATGGCTATAACAAAGATAACGTAGCACACGATGGGGGATTGAACTTTATTCGTACGTCTGTAGTGAATCAGATTATTGAAAATGCAGATGATGCGACACTGGATTTAATGATCTCTGACGAAAAGATGATTTATTCAGCTTCAGCAGCCATTGAAAAAGAGCTTCGTACCATGGATGAGACGATATATCCTTATCCGGACCTGATTTATG
>JAZUCP010000241.1:0-4696 GCA_045639165.1 Acetatifactor sp.
AATCGGCAATGCACCGAAGGCATTCTTTTCAACGGTAATTCCTGTTTTTCCTAATGTAACGAAAGTCATAAACTTTATCCCCTATTTTCTCAAATTTTTATATAAGAAATGCTGCCTCGACGGCAGCATTTCTGTATCATCTTAAGACGAATTCTTATTTCTTGATCAGCAATGACTTACCGGTCATTTCCACAGGCTGTTCTTTGCCCATTATCTGAATCAAAGTAGGAACAATATCTGCAAGGCAGCCGCCTTCCTTTAAAGTGTAAGCATCATCATAATTTACAAGAATGAAGGGAACTTCATTGGTGGTATGTGCAGTGAAAGGTGCTCCTGTTTCATAGTCCACAAGCTGTTCTGCATTACCATGATCCGCACAGATAAACATCACGCCGTCAACTTCCTTCAATGCTTCCACTGCCTTGCCTACACATTCATCCACTGCTTCAACAGCCTTAATTGCAGCTGCTTCCACACCGGTATGTCCAACCATGTCAGGGTTCGCAAAGTTGATGATGATCACATCATACTTATCAGACTTGATTGCTTCCGTCAGCTTATCGCATACTTCATAAGCACTCATCTCAGGCTTCAGGTCGTAGGTTGCAACGTCCTTAGGAGAGTTTACAAGAACTCTGTCTTCGCCTGCATTAGGAGTTTCCACACCACCGTTAAAGAAGAATGTTACATGTGCGTATTTTTCGGTTTCGGCAATTCTTGCCTGAGTCATATTGTTTGCCGCAAGCCATTCACCAAAGGTATTGGTTACAGATACTTTGTGGAATGCTACATCCTTATTAGGAATGGTAGGATCATAATCAGAGAAAGCTACAAAGGTAATATCCTTGCGTACTCTGTCAAATCCCTTGAAATCATCATCACAGAAAGCTCTGGTAATCTCTCTAGCTCTGTCAGGACGGAAGTTAAAGAAGATTACACTGTCCTTATCATTGATGGTTGCTACAGGCTGTCCGTTTTCTACAGCACAGGTAGGCTTTACAAATTCATCATACTCTTCCTTATCATAAGAAGCCTGAATACCGCAGATACCACATGCTGCTGTCAGACCTTCACCCTTGGTCATACAATCATATGCCAACTTCACTCTGTCATAGTTATTATCTCTGTCCATTGCATAATATCTTCCCATAACAGATGCGATCTTACCAACACCGATCTCTTCCATCTTGTCAGCTAATGCGATTGCAAAGTCTTTACCACTTGCCGGAGGTGTGTCACGACCATCTAAGAAGCAGTGAACATATACCCTTTCCAAACCATTTCTCTTAGCTAACTCAAGCAGACCGTAAAGGTGGGTATTGTGGCTGTGCACACCACCATCAGATAAAAGACCCATCATATGAAGTGCACTATTGTTTGCCTTACAGTTTTCAACTGCCTTTAATAATGCAGGATTTTCAAAAAAATCTCCATCCTGAATTTCCTTGGTGATACGGGTAAGTTCCTGGTATACGATACGGCCAGCACCCATATTCAGATGTCCCACTTCTGAGTTACCCATCTGTCCTTCCGGAAGACCTACTGCCATTCCGCTTGCATTTCCTTTTACAAAAGGACATTCTGCCATCAATTTATCCATAACGGGTGTATTGGCTTCCCAAACTGCATTATTCTGCTTGTTTTCATTTAAGCCATAACCGTCTAAAATCATTAAAACAACTGGTTTCTTGCTCATTTTTTCCTCCATTTTCCTGCCTTAAAGGGCATATATAATATTAACCTTGTAAATTATACACTGTATTTTCTCAAGTTGCAACTTAAATCTTTACTCGAATTCAAAATATACTTGCATCTTCTGAAAAAGCTACATATAATGTAGAGAAATACTTACAAACGAGGTTCATATGATTTCACTTCTTATTAAATTATTTATCAAAAACAATAACGATATCGATCAACCCCAGGTACGCCAAAAATACGGTGTAATCTGTGGAGGCTGCGGAATATTTTTTAATCTATTATTATTCGGATTTAAATTTTTGGCCGGTGTTTTGAGCAATTCCATTGCAGTAACAGCGGACGCCTTCAACAATTTATCCGATGCCGGCTCTTCCATCATTACATTGATCGGATTTAAAATGGCCGGACAAAAGCCCGACCCTGATCATCCCTTCGGTCATGGACGAATTGAATACATATCCGGATTTATCGTATCCATTTTTATCCTCTTTATGGGCTATGAATTGATCCAGTCTTCCGTTCAGAAGATTTTCCATCCGGAACCATTACAGGTTTCAGCCTTAATGGTAATCATTCTGATTGCCTCCATATTGGTAAAATTATATATGGCTTACTATAATCGTAAAATCGGTCAAAAATTGAATTCTGCCGCCATGCAGGCAACTGCAACGGACAGCTTAAGTGATACTATTGCAACAACCGTTGTATTAATCTCTGCCCTGATCAGCCACTTCACCTCTCTGTCCATTGACAGTTACTGCGGTGTACTGGTAGGTCTGCTGATTCTTTACGCAGGATTTAATGCAGCCAAGGATACCTTAAATCCCTTGATGGGTACTGCTCCGGAAGCGGAGTTTGTAAAGATGATCGAGAACATTGTAATGTCCTATGACTCTGTTCTGGGAATTCATGATCTGATCGTACATAATTACGGACCGGGCCGCACCATCATTTCTTTGCATGCGGAAGTACCTGCTGACGGAGATCTGCTGACCATGCATGATACCATCGATCTGATTGAGCATCGCCTTCATAACGATTTAAATTGTACCGCTGTGATCCATATGGATCCTGTGTGCATACATGATGAGTTGACCCAGAATTTGAAGCAAATGGTTCATACCATTATTCAGGAGATTGACCCCATCATCACTATGCATGATTTTCGTATTGTTTCCGGACCTACTCACACCAATTTAATTTTTGACATTGTGGTCCCTTATAATTTCCGTTATACAGATGAGGCACTCACCCGCCTGATAACAGCCAAGGTTCGTGCCTATGATACTACATATTATACCGTTATAGAAGTGGATAAAAGTTATATCTAATCCTGTACATAGCTAAGAATACATACAATCTCACCATCTTCCACCCTTATGAGTGATTCCCTGCCGATGAATTCATTACTGATTCCAATGGGGAAGTCATTTGTAAGGGTGTCATTGTCCAATTCGTATTTCATGCCCTTTATGGTGACTCCGGAAGCACATTTCCCCAGTGAGAAAATAGATAAATATCCTTCCAGGGTATTGCGCAGCTTTACTTCTTCATTCTGCATAACGAAGATCATACCATTTCCGTCCATAATGTATCCAACTGCATCCTTGTTTTTCAGATACAATAAGCACTGGATATTGGCAAGGGTATGCTCCAGACGTCCTCCGGTGGCTGCATAAATCTGAAAATTTGTATATCCAAACTCTAACCCCAGCTTCAAAGCTGCCAGCATATCCGTATCATCTTTTTCCGGTTTCAGAGCGATCACTCTGTCCGGAATCTGCTGCTGTAATTCCAACAAAGCATCTTTTTGTTCTTGACTCACCGAGTCAAAATCTCCCAATATGAGATCCGGCTCTACTTCCAGCACAGAACAATAATTCAATCCTCCATCTACTGCTATGACCAGATCATCTTCACCAACATTTATACTTCCAACGGTCAGATCTCCTGCCCCAATGACAATACACTTTCCTTTTTGAACATTTTTTGACATTTAGTGCCTCCTATGTTATTCTTCTTTCAATGATATGTTATCATATTCATTGAAGTTACACAAGGAGACTAAGTAAATCATGGTAAAATGTTATACCCCAGAAGAAATCAAAAGATTTCAGGTAATGGATAATCGCTTCCGAAAAGCCGCAAAAGAATATTTTCCCAAAAGAGTTACTTACTATCACACTCTCACCGGCGGCGTTTATACCAAAATTACAATCAGGGATCAGAAAACCCGCTGGGGAAGCTGCTCCTCCAGCGGGACTCTTTCTTTTAATTATCGATTAATGTATGCACCGCCACGAGTTTTGGATTATGTGGTGGTACATGAGCTCTGTCATCTTACTCACATGAACCATTCCAAAGCCTTCTGGGCCATGGTGGAATCCATTCTACCCGAGTACAAAACCTATCGTCAATGGTTAAAGGATCATGGCAGAGAACTGAATATTGAATATCATCTTGTAAAAAACGGTATTTTATAAGCTTATCGGTTCACGTCAATAAATACCTGAGCTCTGCTCTGAATGATAGTTGCAACTTCTTTGGCACTCTTAGGACCGTCAAAGAAGCTTGCAGCTTCCTCAAGAATGATCTTTCTGAGCTCTTCGTCAAATCCATTAACTTTGTTGACACTATAGATAAATTCACAGATTTCATCTACTTCTTCCTGTGTAAATGGCTCCATAATGATCTCCTCACCATTCAAATAGTAGGTATCATCATACTCCACCTTATTACCATTTTCGTCCGTCCAGTATGGTTTCTCCATTGCCTGTGCAGCCTTGTTCAAGAATGCAGATTTTACAATAGGGAAATCATAGAGTTCGGTTCCGTTTTGATATTCATCTGTCAGATAGTATCTGATAAATTCCCATGCGCCGTCTTTGTATGCAGATTTTGCAGAAATCGCAAAACCTGTAGAGCTCATCTGAATGATGGAACCATTGCCGTCTCCCGTAGGGAAGCCGATAAAGGTTACAGGCTCTCCGATCTG
>JAZUCP010000242.1:0-6390 GCA_045639165.1 Acetatifactor sp.
CAAACCTTCTGCAATAACCACCTCCGCAATGTAATCATCTGCAATAACAAGGTCATAACCGCCGCCCTGTGTTTCTTCCAGTTTTGCCAGCATGTCTTCATTGTAATCAAAATGGGAGAAATTGATCACATAGCCGGTTTCCGCCTCAAAGCCATCCAAAATCTCCTGAGGGAACATACCATCCCAGGTATACAAATTCAATTCTCCTTTTTCTCTTTTTTCTTCTTTGCCGCATGCAGTCATCATCCCTGCAGTCACCGTCATACACAGCAGCAGTGCTGCCATTTTAGTCAATCTCTTTTTCATTGTTTTCCTCCTTATTTCGGTATTTTATTTTTCTTTCCCAGCATAGCTGAAATTACCAACAATACAATGGTCACCAATAACATCATGGTGGCTAATGCGTTAATCTCCGGTGTAACGCCGGTCTTCATTTTCGTATATATTTTGATAGGCAATGTATTCACCGTGGGGCCGGTCACAAAAATACTGATCACCACATCATCAAAGGACATGGCAAATGCCAGCAAACCTCCGGACAAAATCGCCGGCATGATCAAAGGCAGTGTAATGTCAAAGAACACCCTTACCGGGGACGCACCCATATCCAGGGCTGCTTCCTCCAGAGATTTGTCCATTCCCACCAATCTGGATTTCACCATGGAATATATATAAGGTACACAGAAGGTGGTATGTGCAATTACCAGCGTCAGCATTCCAAAGGGCAGACCCATAAAAGAAAATACGGACAAAAACACCATTCCCAGGATAATTTCCGGAATCATAATGGGTATCATAGATACGCTTGCCACTGCATCATTTAATTTCGTTTTTCTGCGATGCATTCCCAGAGCACCGGTAGTGCCTATCACAGCCGCACACAGACAGCTTAACACCGCCAGTATCAGACTATTGATCAACGCTTCCTTGATCTCCCGATCCCTAAACAGCTCTCCATACCATTTTAAGGAAAATCCCTCCCATACCGTTGACAGCTTCGATTCATTAAATGAATAAACGATAGTCAGCAAAATCGGTACATAAGTAAGCGCAGTCACAACTGCAATGTATATGAAAGGCAGCTTTTTTACCATCTTTTTCATCATACCAGTCCCTCCAATTCTGAAGTTCCTGCTACCTTCTTATATAAATTGATCATTAACATGGTTAGAATCAATAAAACTGCAGACAATGCTGCCGCAAAGGGTTGATTTCTTCCTTTTGTCATCTGCTCCTGAATCACACTACCCACCAGTACGATCTTATTGCCGCCTAATATGTCCGCAATGTAGAATAGTCCCATGGATGGTACAAAGGTCAGGATCACACCGGACAAAACGCCCGGAAGTGTAAGCTTGAAGCTGACCGTCCAAAAAGCCATCCAGGAGGAAGCTCCCAGATCTTTTGCTGCCTCCACCAGTGAATAATCCAGCTTTTCTGCGCTGGAATACACGGACAGAATCATAAATGGAAGCAACGCATAAATCATTCCCACCACTACAGCGGGATAGCTGTAAAGTAATTTCAGCGGTTTTTCCGTAAGTCCCAAACCCATCAACAGTTTGTCCAGCACCCCATTACTTCTAAACACAATGATCCAGCCATACAGTCGAACCAATGCACTGGTCCAAAAGGGAATCATGATCAAAAGCATCATTCTCTTTTTCCAGACCGCATTCATTCTCGCCATAATGTATCCGTAAGGATATCCCAGCAGAAATACCAGCACAGTGGTAATTGCGGCAAGCTGGAAGGAATCCTTAAACGTATTCAGATATAAAGGTTCCAGCAGTCTTTTATAATTATCTAGGGTGAAATGAAAATCCACTCCCCAGACTTTGGCTCTGGAGAGAAAACTCAATAAAAACATGTACAAAATAGGCAAGCCCACAAATAAAATCGTAAAGATATACATGGGTGCCAGCAATGCAAGAATTCCCTTTCCGGAAACTTGCTTCTTATCCTTCATTTTCACAGGCTAGTCCTCCATCAAAATGGCATGCTCCGGCTTCCAGCCGATCCTAAGCCTGCTTCCCACTGCAAAATCTGCATCAATTCCATATCGATTGGCCGTAATCGTCTGACCATCCTCTAATCGAAAGAGAATTCTTAACTGGCCACCGGCATAGGATTTTTCCACAACCTCCGATGCCAGCCTGCATTCCTGTTCCTCATTCATCAAGACATTTTCTGCCCGAACCGCATAGACTTTATCATTTTCTTTATAAATATTGGCGTCTCCCACAAAGCTTGCCACATAACTGGTGCGGGGCTGATAATAAATCTCATTGGGTGTACCAATCTGCTCAAACACACCCTCATGCATGACTGCAATACGATCGGACATATTGATGGCTTCTTCCTGATCGTGGGTAATATAGATAAAGGTAATTCCCAACTGCTTTTGTAGACGCTTCAACTCAAGCTGCATCTGTCTGCGAAGCTTCAGATCCAATGCACCTAAAGGCTCATCCAAAAGCAGGACCTTAGGTTCATTAGCCACTGCTCTGGCAATTGCAATACGCTGCCTTTGTCCTCCAGACAACTGATCCGGCATTCGCTTTTCGAATCCCTTCAGCTGTACCAGTTCCAGCATCTCCCCTACCTTTTTCTCAATTTCCTCTTTGGATTTTTTACGGATCTTCAGTCCATATCCGATATTTTCCGCAACTGTCATATGGGGAAATAAGGCATAATTTTGAAAGACTGTATTTACATCCCTTTTATTGGGCACCAATTCCGTAATATCCTTACCTTCCAAAAATACCCTGCCTTCGTCCGCATTTTCTAAACCTGCAATAATCCGAAGCGTAGTGGTTTTTCCACATCCGGAGGAACCTAAGAGTGTAATAAACTCTCCTTTTTCCACTTCCAGATCAATTCCTTTTAGCACCTGAGTCTCCCCAAATGATTTACATACGCCTTCCAGACGTAGGATAACTTCTTTCATGAAAACATAACTCCTTTTAGAGAAGTGAATCGATATTTATCTCACCTTCAAATACTGTGGTTGCAGGACCGGTCATATAGATCAGATTGCTCTCTCTGTCCCATTCGATCTCTATCCTGCCTCCCAGCACTTCCACTTCAATCTTATCCTTGGTCAATCCATTCAACACACAGGCAACCGCCGTTGCACAACAACCGGTCCCACATGCTAAAGTTTCTCCTGTTCCTCTTTCCCAAACACGCATCTTTACATGGGTCTCGTCCACAATCTGTACAAACTCCGTATTGGTACGTCTCGGAAATTTCTCATGATTTTCAAAATCCGGCCCGATTTTCTCCAGATCAAGTGCTCCTGTATCATCCACAAATATCACTGCATGGGGATTTCCCATGGATACACAGGTCATAAGATAGTCTTTTCCCTGCACACAGATGGGGATACTGACAGAAGAATCTCCTTCTGTAATCACCGGAATCTGTTCCGGCACCAGAATCGGTTCACCCATATTTACCTTTACCAGAACCACCTGATCGGTTTCATCCGTAGTCAATTCCAGATATTTGATCTTACCTGCACTGATAATACTGATATTTTTACTCTTTGTCAGGCCTTTATCGTATACATATTTTGCCACGCACCGGATTCCATTTCCGCACATTTCAGATCGGGTACCGTCCGCATTATACATTTCCATCTCAAAATCCGCCTCCTCATGAGGATTGATAAAGATGGCTCCGTCACCGCCAACTCCGAAATGTCTGTCACTTAAAAATCTGACAATCTCCGGCTTTTTCTCTACTGCAATCTGCTCAGCAGCGCCATTGATATACACATAATCATTGCCGCAGCCCTGCATTTTTGTAAATTTCATTTTCAATCTTTCCATCCTTTTTTGTCATAATCTATTTTCAAACCGCATACACTCTACTAGGATAACGCAAAGGGAGGTTACCTATGAGTTCTAAAACAAAGATCGTGGTATTACATATGAAAGAATTATTATATACAGCTATATTTACGATTCTGGGAATAGCCCTGCTGGTTTTGTTATTCATCCTGTTTACGCCGGAAGACACAGCTCCCTCCCGTCCGGAAAGCACCACAGAGCCTTCCACAGAAAACAGCACGGAATCCACAGCCTCAATATACATTCCGGGATTATATAGCACAGAATTGGTTTTAAACGACCAGACCATCAATGTGGAGGTCATCGTAGCAGCGGAAGAAATCACATCGCTGCAGTTGGTAGATCTGGAGGAATCCATAAAAACCATGTATCCTCTTCTCCAACCCACCTTTGACTCTCTGGCAGAACAGATCCTGGAGAAACAATCCCTGGAGAATATTTCCTACAACCAGGAGCACAGATATACTTCACTGGTTCTTTTGGAAACCATCTCCAATGCATTGGATAAAGCCAAACCCTGATTTACTGCAGATCTTCCAACTGCTTCAGCCACAAAGCAGCGGATGCATCCGTAGGCATTTTCAGATCCCCTCTTGGAGATACTGCAACACTTCCTACCTTAGGTCCGTCCGGCAGACAGGAGCGTTTAAACTGCTGCTGGAAGAATCTTCTGTAGAAGGTCTTTAACCATTTCAATATGATTTCTTCCTCGTATGTGCCGGCAAAGGCAATCTTTGCAATCCGATAGATTTTCTCAGGCGGGAAAGCCAGTCTGAGCATATAATACAGGAAGAAATCATGGAGTTCATAAGGTCCCACAAGATCCTCTGTCTTTTGACTGATCTTACCATCCTCCGGCGGAAGAAGTTCCGGACTAACCGGTGTATCCAGTACATCCAATAGTACTGCTGCCAGTTCCTCATTCCCGCAGGTTTCCGCATAATACTGCACCAAATGCCTCACCAGTGTCTTAGGCACACCTGCATTTACACCATACATAGACATATGATCTCCATTATAGGTAGCCCAGCCGAGGGCAAGCTCGGACATATCTCCGGTACCGATCACCAGACCGCCGATCTTATTGGCAATATCCATCAAAATCTGGGTTCTTTCTCTGGCCTGTGCATTTTCATAAGTCACATCATGCACATTCTTATCATGACCGATATCGTTAAAATGCACCAATACCGATTCCTTAATATCGATTTCACTTAGTTCCGTACCCAAGGTTCTGGCCAGGGTACATGCATTATCGTAGGTTCTGTTGGTGGTTCCGAAGCAAGGCATGGTAATGGTTTTAATATTGCTTCTCTCAATCCCCAGCATATCAAAGGTTTTGGCTGTAACTAGCAAAGCTAATGTGGAATCCAGACCACCGGAGAGACCGATCACTGCGGTCTTACAACCAATATGCTCATATCTTTTCTTCAATCCATTGGCCTGAATCTCCAAAATCTCCCGACAGCGATTCAACCACTCTGTTTTATTCTTGGGAATAAAAGGAATGGGATCAAATACTCTGTCTAACTTGGTTTCTTTTTTCTCCAGATCAAAGGGAATTGCCACATAATATTCTGATGTGGTGCTTGCCCATATTCCCGCTCTGCGTCTTTCAAATGTAATTCTCTGTACGTCAATGTCGGTGTAAATACTTTCTCCCGAAAAACGTTCTGCTTCAGCTAAAAGGCTTCCATTTTCCGCAATGATATTGTGTCCGGAATATACCAGGTCCTGAGTAGATTCACCATCTCCAGCACAGGCATACACATAACCACAAAGAAGACGTCCACTGGTAGCTTCTAAAAGCAGTTTTCTGTAGGCATTCTTTCCTACGGATTCACTGGATGCTGAAAGATTTACGATCACCGTTGCACCTGCCATTGCGTGCGCGGTGCTTGGAGGATTGGCCACCCAAAGATCCTCACCGATCTCGCAGCCTACTACCAGTCCCTTTACTGTATTGCAATGGAACAAAAGATTGGTTCCGAAAGGTATTTCCTCTCCATCCAGATCCAAAAACTCCACTTCCTTATTACCTTCCGCAAAATATCTGCTTTCTGAAAATTCTCCGTAACCGGGAATATAGGACTTAGGAACCATACCGATAACAGAACCATCACACAGTACTGCAGCCACATTGTACAATCTGCCCTCTTTTTCCACCGGCAAACCTACAAATACCAGTGCTGCATGCCCCTCTGTGGCATCTGCAATCCTATGAAGCTGCTCCAGTGTTTCTTCCAGTAAAAGTCCCTGCAAAAACAAGTCCCCACAGGTGTATCCGGTCAGACATAATTCCGGAAATACAATCACCTTTGCATCTTTTTCATATGCTTCCAAAAGCTTTTGGCATATCATATCCGCATTATGCTTCGGGTCAGCCACTTTTAGCTTCATCGCCATTGCCGCAACTTTTACAAATCCGTTCTTCATCGGTTCTAAGCCTCCTTCAACTATCTAACAGCTCTTTTATACATATCTTTCAATTCAGCTACTGTAAATCCATAATTGGTATTACAGAAATGACAGT
>JAZUCP010000243.1:0-4796 GCA_045639165.1 Acetatifactor sp.
ATGACACCTAAACCAGTGTCTACAATTCGGTTAATCGAATAACTTATATAAGTGGCTACCGGAGTATTGAATAAAATAATGCAGAGCATTACACCGCCGGGCTGGATGGCACCTGGCCAATGGACTACCTGGCTGATCTTAATCAGAAGTACCACACCGACAAAAAGTAGAAGTAACATCAACGGATATCTTCCACCTTCCGGGTAGAAGATAATATAAATTCGGAAAAGTCCCATACCCAGAATACCACCGATAATAGTACCGAATAGGCGGTTTCCGCCGCCTAATCTTGAGCCGCTCATATCACTTCCCATACCGAAAATCGCACCGATACATGCAAAGGTGGGATTGCGATCAAAGAAAAAGTAAATTAGGGCACAAAGCGTGGCAGCAAAAGCGGTTTTAATATTACGAAGCCCTACATGAAAGGGCGACTGTGTTTGAGGAGTCTGTTCATTCATCTTTCATAAATCCTTTGTTATATTATGAAATAATCATATCACGTTCTTTTTCCCCAAACAATAGTAAAAATGTCGAAATTATGGTCTTAATCCAAGTCCGCCTTCTACAGTCAGTGTTTCGCCGGTCATGTATTTGAAGTCAGGATGTGCAAGTTGTACACATACCCGGCCGATATGCTCTTCCGGATCGCCGAAAAATCCCATAGGCGGAGTATGTACGTTCTTTTCAAATGCTTCCGGATAAGCTTTCTGGAAGTTTTCAAGCTGTGCGGTCCAGGCGAGAGGACACACGATATTAACATTGATACCATCTTTGGCCCATTCAGTAGCAGCTACACGTGAAAGTCCACGGATACCTTCCTTAGCAGCCGCATAAGCACACTGTCCGAAGTTGCCGAATAATCCGGCACCGGAGGCAAAATTCACGACGCTGCCCTTGCTCTTTGCAAGGTATGGATAACAAGCCTGCATATAGTAGAAGGTTGCATAAAGTCCGGAATATAATGCAAGATCAAATTGCTCGGTAGTATGATCTGCAAGACTTACACCTGAAGCAGAAGCCTGTGCACAGTTGATCAGAACATCGATGCTTCCAAAGGTGTCAGCAGCTTTTTTTGCAACTTCTGCAGCAATGGCAGCATTATCTGCACCTGCTGAGATATCTGCCTGAACAGGCAGTACTTTTACGCCATATAAGCTTTCGATCTCTGCTTTTGCCTCTTCCAGTTTCTTCAGATTACGTCCTGTGATTACAATATTAGCTCCTTCTTTAGCATAAGCAGTTACAATGCCATATCCAATGGCACCTGCTTTTCCATTAGCAAGGACGGATCTACCGCCACCGGTTACAATAACTGTTTTTCCTGTTAAAAATCCCATATGATACCTCCTGATAGATTATGAGAGAATAGATTGCTCTATTCTCTCTGTAAAATGCTTTTGTTAATTTGCTTATTAGCCAAAGTATCTAGCTAATAAACCTTCGAATGCTTTACCGTGTCTAGCTTCATCTCTAGCCATTTCATGAACAGTATCATGAATAGCATCTAAGTTCAGCGCTTTTGCTCTCTTAGCAAGATCAAACTTACCAGCAGTTGCGCCGTTTTCAGCTTCTACGCGAAGTTCAAGGTTCTTTTTTGTGGAAGCGGTAACAACTTCACCAAGTAATTCAGCAAATTTTGCTGCATGTTCAGCTTCTTCCCAAGCTGCCTTTTCCCAGTAAAGACCGATTTCAGGATAGCCTTCTCTGTGAGCAACTCTAGCCATTGCAAGATACATACCAACTTCTGAGCATTCACCTTCAAAGTTTGCGCGAAGATCCTTGATGATATCTTCAGGAGCGCCTTCTGCTACACCTACAACGTGTTCAGCAGCCCAAACTTTTTCTGCGCCCTGTGCAATAAACTTTTCTGCAGGAACCTTACAGATAGGACAGAAATCAGGTGCTGCATCTCCTTCGTGAACATAACCGCATACGCTACATACATACTTCATAATCATTTTCTCCTTTTCTTGTCTAAAAAATTTTATTCAATTGTTTTTTTGTGACTGATCAAGTAATCCTGGGATTACTCTTCTGTGTTTTGGGTGCAATCATTGCAACTTCCGTAAAAATATGTTACATGGCCGGTGATATTTCCGTTGAAATTTTTACCGGCAACTTCAGTAACTTCATCAATACTGTCCATGATCAGATCGATTACTTTACCGCAATCCTTGCAGATAAAGTGGTAATGTTGGCTGGTATCAGCATCGAAGTGGTCTACCCCGTCGCCCAGTCTGAGACGTTGAATCTCTCCAATATCAGCCAAAAGAGTCAGGTTGCGGTAAACAGTGCCGAGACTGATATTTGGATTAAGCTGTCTGACATTCATATAGACAACATCAGCGGTGGGGTGGTCATTACGGCCCATCAGAAAGTCTTTGATCATATCACGCTGCTTGCTGTGCTTTAATGCCATCTCAAGTCCTCTCTTCTTTTTTGATAACAGTAATGATTACTGATTTAATTATACTAAAAATAATTTGTTTGTCAATACATTTCTGAAAAATTTTTTGAAAAATTTTTTAGAGATTTTTTATGAAAAGCTTTTGCAGTTTTTATACATCGTGACGCAGTTTGTGGTATACTTATTTTAATAAGGAAAATAGGTATAGAGGGGAAGGATTGTTGCCTATGAAATTCAGGACAAGATTAATGATAACCTTCACTACAATCATCGTGCTGCCGTTGCTTTTGACAGCCATCGCGTTTTATATCATCGGCGGCTATCTGGTAAACTGGCAACAGGGAGACCGTCTGCAGGATATGAAGTATAATTTAGTAGCGGAGTCCTTTCAGGAAGCGGCGGAGGCGGTTGATGAGATTTACGATATTCTGGTAGATGAGGTGGATGAAAATATATCCCGGATGGAAGATGTGGAATATCTTCAAGGTCTGGAGGAGATGCTGCCCCAATCGTCAGCCTTCTATATATTTAGGAAGGAAGACCGAATGCTCTACTCCAACAGGCCGGATGCAGCGGCAAGGCTTTTACCAGATCTGCCGGTGGAGGGGGAGAGTGATCTGTCCGAGGACAGCGGTTATTATTTTCGTAAGAATAATAAATATGTAAAGAGATATGATTTTGAGTTCGAAGATGGGGCCCAGGGAACTTTGTTCGTGGTGGCGAAAATGAACTCCCTGATCTCCAAAGCCTTGCTGGTGGACATGTTCATCGCGATCCTTTGTATTTTGATCTTTACCAGTTTACTTTTGTCCCAGTGGATTCACAAGGGGGTATTCACACCTCTTAGTGAACTGAATGTGGCTATGCGAAAGATCAAGGAAGGCAATTTTGATTATATCCTGGAGACGGATGCATTGGGAGAAATGGGAGATTTGTATCGCAATTATGAGGATATGCGGCTGCGTTTGAAGGAGAGTGTGGAGGAGAATCAGCTTCACGAAAAGCAGCAGAAGGAATTGATCAGCAATATCTCCCATGATTTAAAGACCCCTATCACTGCCATCAAAGGGTATGTGGAAGGAATTATGGATGGCGTGGCGGATACGCCTGAGAAAGTGGACAAATACATCCGAACCATATATAATAAGGCTAACGATATGGATCGATTGATCAACGAATTGACCATGTACTCCAAGGTGGATAATAATAGGATCAATTACAAGTTTTTAAAGATCAATGTGGCGGATTATTTCAGCGACTGTGTGGAAGAGATCGGTCTGGATCTGGAATCCAGAAATATTTCCCTGAATTATACTGACCTGGTGGAGACTGATACTATGGTCATCGCAGACCCGGAACAGATGAAAAAGGTCATCAATAATGTTATCAGCAACAGTGTAAAATATATGAATAAGCCCCATGGTGTGATCGATATTCGTATCCTGGACGAGGTGGATGCCATTCGGATCGAGATCGAGGACAATGGAAAGGGCATCGCACAAAAGGATCTTCCGCTAATTTTTGAGCGTTTTTACAGAACGGATGCTTCCCGCAATTCTGCACAGGGGGGCAGCGGTATCGGACTTTCTATTGTAAAGAAGATTATAGAAGATCATGGCGGGTATATCTGGGCCACCAGTAAAGAAGGGGAAGGCACCTGTATTCATTTTGTACTGAGAAAATATAAGGAATTATATAACGAGAAAAAATAGAGTAAAATTGTTCGGCGATGAGCCGGGAAGGGATCGGATATGAGTAGAATTTTGATTATTGAAGATGAAGTGGCGATTGCGGATCTGGAGAAGGATTATCTGGAGTTAAGTGATTTTAAGGTAGAGACCTGTTATTCGGGAGATCAGGGGCTTAAAGCAGCACTGGAGAAGGATTTTGATCTGATCATTCTGGATTTGATGCTTCCGGGAATGGATGGATTTGAAGTTTGTAAGCGAATCCGGGAAGTGAAGAATATCCCTATTTTAATGGTATCTGCCAAGAAGGATGATATTGATAAGATTCGTGGCCTGGGCCTGGGTGCGGACGATTATATGACCAAACCCTTCAGCCCCAGTGAGCTGGTGGCTCGTGTGAAGGCTCATATGGCAAGATATGAAAGACTGGTGGGTTCCAACCAGAAGCCTCAAAATGATATCGTGGAGATTCGCGGCATCCGCATCGACAAAACTGCAAGACGTGTGTATGTAGATGGTATCGAAAAGACTTTTACCACCAAGGAATTTGACCTGTTGACCTTCTTGGCACAGAATCCCAACCATGTTTACACCAAGGAAGAACTGTTTAGGGAGATCTGGGACATGGATTCCATCGGAGATATAGCTACGGTTACAGTGCATATTAAGAAGATCCGGGAAAAAATCGAAGCGGATAC
>JAZUCP010000244.1:0-1854 GCA_045639165.1 Acetatifactor sp.
AACCGGGTAAGGCTACAACCAAGAATGCAATCAGATTATTGCAGTTAATGGGATATGAAGCCAGCATTATAAGAAATGCCAATGAACAGGCTGAGTATTTTGAAAAAACAGGTATTTGGGGGAACTAAAATGAATGCGGTAGGTTTAATCAATGGATTTTTATCTTATTTATTGTTGATGGTAATTACAGTGGGATTTGCATTTTTTTGTGCATTTCTGGCACGCAAGCTTAGAAAGAGAAATGATGCAAAGAAGGATAAGGAATAAATAGTAGAGGTTCTTATGAGCGAAAATACTTTTACAACAATTTTGTGGGACAATGACAACACCCTTATGGATTTTGAATATTCCATGCATAAAGCATTAAATGCTTCCTTTGCGGCATTTCACCTTCCTATCAATGAGGAAATTATTGCAAGATATGAAGTGATTAATACGAATTACTGGAAACGACTGGAAAGAGGTGAGGTCACGAAGGCGCAGTTATTGGACGGAAGGTTTCTGGATCTGTTTGCAGAACTGGGATATGAGGTGGATGTAAAAGCATTCCGCAAGCTGTTTCAAGTAGAACTGGGAAGCTATTATTCTTATTTGGATAATTCTCTGGAGATCTGCAAGGCGCTTTTCGGGAAAGTAAAGCAGTATATTGTAACCAATGGAGTGGAGGAAACCCAGATTCGCAAGATTAAAGCTGCAGGTTTTTACGAGCTGATGGAGGATATTTTTATTTCTGGTGTAATTGGTTATGAAAAGCCTCGCAGAGAGTATTTTGAATATTGTCTGGATCAAATTGAGGAAAAGGATTTATCGAAAATATTGATTGTTGGAGATTCCCTGACAAGTGATATTGCGGGGGGCAATCATGCAGGAATAAAAACCTGTTGGTATAATCCAAAGAAGAAAACAGCAGGTGCAGAATATAGGATCGATTTTGAGATTCATAATCTTTCAGAAATTTTTGATATATTAGGGTATTAGGTATGGAAGAGTTGGACGTAAGAAAAAGCGAAGAGAATATGAATAATTATAATCGCAGATTTAAGCCGGCCAAGAAAGTTTATGTGATTAAAAAGGACGGCAGCAAAGTCCACTTTCAGGTGCAGAAGGTAATTGATGCCGTTGGTAAAAGTGCGTATCGTGCCTTGACCAGATTTACGGAAGAGGAAGAATGCAGGATCTGTCAGATTGTAATTGATAAAGTCAATGCGCTGGGACAGAAGGATGTTCCCATAGCCATTATGCATAATATTGTGGAGAGTGCATTGGAGGAAACCAAGCCCGAGGTGGCAAAGAGCTATCGGGATTATCGCAACTATAAGCAGGACTTTGTTCGCATGTTGGACGAGGTATATATGAAGAGCCAGTCCATCATGTATATTGGTGATAAAGAGAATTCCAATACGGATTCTGCATTGGTTTCCACCAGACGAAGCCTGATATTTAATCAGTTCAATAAAGCCTTGTATGAGAAGTTTTTTATGACAACCGAGGAGATTCAGGCCTGCCGAGATGGATATATTTATGTCCATGATATGTCTTCCAGAAGAGATACCATGAATTGTTGTCTCTTTGATATTAAAAATGTACTTTCCGGTGGTTTTGAAATGGGGAATATCTGGTACAATGAGCCCAAAACATTGGATGTTGCATTTGACGTTATGGGGGATATTATTTTAAGTGCAGCAAGCCAGCAATATGGTGGCTTTACTGTACCTTGCGTGGATTTGGTACTGGAGTCCTACGCGGAGAAATCTTATCAGAAGAATCTGGAAAAATACCTCAGATTGGGAATTGCGCAAGAAATTGCGGAGGAAGAAAGCTTTGCAGATGTGGTCCGGGAATTTGAACAGGGAT
>JAZUCP010000245.1:0-3822 GCA_045639165.1 Acetatifactor sp.
GAAAGCCTGATTACTCAGGCTCTGGAAAAACTGATGGAAGGCCGTACCACCATTATGGTAGCCCACCGCTTGTCCACCATTCAGCATGCGGACAAGATCATCGTTCTGGACCATGGACTCATCAAGGAGTCCGGCTCCCATCAAGAGTTGCTAGCACAGGGCGGACTGTACAAGAATCTGTATGATCTGCAGTTGGTGGAGTAAATATAAAGGAAAAAGGGAAATCGTTGTTGGCGATTTCCCTTTTTTTTATAAACCAATATTCTACGGTCCCTTATATGGCACAAACACTACATTATAATTTGCATCCATAACATGCTCCCGTCCTTTATAATGACGAAAGAATGCAAAAATAATTTCATCTGCCATTTCAAACCACATCTCATAGTCCTCTTGATGTTCCATGGCATAATTGATTGCCATATCGTTGGTCAGCCTTCCGCTGTATTCCACGATCACATAATAAGTATTATCGTTATAGAAATCCGAATTAATGAGATAGTAGCCTTCTATGGTCTCCATTTCTACCGGCATCCGGCAATAATAAGCATATCCCAGTCCAAGAGCCACGCACAGTATTGCTGCCCCCAGCATGACAAGAAAGCTTCTATGCCGCTTTTTAACCTCCTTAGCCTGTGGGCTCGGTTCCTCTTGCACTTCTTCCTTCTCCACACCGATATCAATCTGACATTCGATCAGATTCACCGCAGGTACTTCCAACGCTTCCGCAAGTTTTTCCAGAAAATAAATGTTTGGCGTGGATACACCTTTTTCCCATTTGGAGATCGTGGAAACAGATACATACAATTTATCTGCCAGCTCTCTCTGGGTCAGATTCCTGTCCTTTCTTAGCTGTGCCAGGAAAATACCCAATTTATCTTTTTCAATATTCATTTTCCCAACACCCCATTCCTACTCATTCCTTCATATAGGCAGAGACTCTCTCCTGAATCGCTGCTGCCACCTCCTTGGCCGAGCTTTCATCACTGAAGAATGCCTCCACTTCTTCACAGATAATGGAACCAACCGTTCCCATATCTCTCACCATTACACTCATCTTTACATTCTCTACCATATTTCGTACCAGATCCCGATCCTCTTCCGTATAATAAAAACGAATGGGGCCTTTTGCACCGGTATATGGATTGGTAGTAATATAACTGTACTTGCTGCTCGCTTTCTGATATAACTGTTCCTCGAAGGTATCTGTCAGCACGGACAGAGAATCGCTGTACTGCTGACAATTTTCCGCATACGCCTGTAAGTGATATTCCAGATACTCCCAGGCGATATCCTTTTTGGAGGAAGCACTGTTAATACCCAGCATACCATAGGAGAAAGATAGATCATACTCCAGATTCCCTTCACTGTCTGGCCATCCGGTAATCATCGTAATATCTCCCATGGATTTATACAGCTCCTTCACACTCTGTAAGGTATTTACCCCTCTGAACGCTGCCAGATACTTTCCCTGCTCCATCTCTTTATACAGATAGTCGGTCGTGGTATCTTCCGGCAAATTTGCCGCTTTCACATTTTCTAAAAACGCAGCAAATCGGCCATCATCAAAACGACACACCCTTTTCTGCCAATCGATATATTCACCTATATCCCTGCCTAAAAGAATATTAAATAATGTATCCTCTGACCAATCACAAAGATAATTCCCGTCTCCCGTTTCCAGTGTCAGAAATTCCGTGGTAGTCAGACCACCTTTCGCCGCCTCTTCCTTTCCAAGCATCATCGTCCAAATCATAAAGCTGGGAGCAAGGAAATACACTTCATCATTGACACTCATTGCCTCCAACATTGAGGGCAATATATTCTTTTTATTCAGACCATCACCGCTTTTCAGATAGGAATCCAGCCCTTCCAGAAATCCTTTTTCCGCATATTCCACAATATCAATTCCGGAAAGCTCCAAAAGATCCGGTCCGGTACCCTCTGCCAAATCCTGCTGCAACGATTCTAAATCCGCATATTCCTTGTAAGTGATCAGAATATCATCTTGGGTGCGGTTAAATTCCGTTACATACTCTCCTCCCATAATTCTAAAACCATCATCTACATAACCCAAGGTCAAAAGATATCTCGTTGTCTGTTCCTCCCCTACAGTGATTTTGGCACTTTCTTCCGTCTGAAAATTGTATTCATAAAAGAGCCTTTTGTTATTTTCGTCCTTTCCAATTGCCATAAGATCGCTTTGGGTCAGATTGATTCCCGGCTGGATCCACTGAAACAATTCTGCCAGCTGGCCGGTTTTATCATTATAAAGATACAATGCTTCATAGTCCGCAATATATATTCCATCCTCATACCCACTATACATGTCATTTCCATATGACCACCCCGGTCTTGAGGTCTCTGGCAGCTTGATCTCCTCCGTTTCTTTCAGCGTACCGGTTCCAAAGTCTACCGCCTGCAAAAATACACTATTTTCTTCTCGATGATAAACATAAATAGCTTCCGAACCTTTTACAATTCCAAAATCTCCACCTGCAGACTGCATATCCGGTTTATACCAGTCCATCTCCACCTGTGCTACTGCCTTACCCTGCGCATCCCAGATCAAACATACACCTCTCGTGCTTAGGATACAGAAACCTTCTTCCGATGCTACCGGAATACCACCTATTAGCTTACCTTTTTCCCTCAAATATCGTCCGGCGCCTTCTGCTTTTTTGCAAAACAGCTCTTCACCGTTGGCATTATACTTCTTTAAATAGTAAATTCCGTTTTCATAAGGAATCACATATATATTCCCATCCGGATCCACAGCAAATTCACCGGTAATAGAATTTTTCATATCCAAAACTTTCACCGGAGCCTCATCTGCAACCTTTTTGTAAAGCCCAGCATCGCCATTCTTTGTTTTATGCACAGTATAATATACTGTATCTTCCATGGCCTGTGCATGGGCCCACCACATACCCTCTTGAGAGGAATGGATAATCTCTTTTTCAGAAATATACATATTAACCGTTTCTTTTTTTAATGTTTCTTTCGTTTGTGTGATCTCTTTTCCTGCTGTACCGCAGCCGGTTAACACCAATGAAATCACACAAGCTGCCAGTAATCCTTTTCTCATAAGGGACCTCCTTGCTTGATTATTTGAATATTTGGATTGCGCTCTCCCTACATACACTATAAAGCCTCATCTGACATTTTGTAAATCGAAGTAATTTCCAACTGATTTCAACCTGATTCTAACGCATTTTCCAATTCTTCTCTTGCATAGAGTACCTATCTATGGTAAAATTTTATTTTTAAAAAAGGAGCCTTCTTGTGCTCCTTTTTCATTATCTGCTCTTTTCCACTGCTTCCAGCTCTTCCTGATATTTTACATTGGGCTTGTAGGAGCGAGCTTCTGCATAACCCTTTTTTACGATAATACCGTTGAGCATATCTTCGCCCACGTCCACGCCGTCTCCATTCATCCAGACATAGGCAAGGGCCCTTTCATACTGATCCTTGGGTTCTACGTCAAATTCCAGCCACACATAGGTAACATCTGCCAGATACTCTTTTAGGAAATCACTGGCAGCTCTGCCCTCCTGGGTATTCTTGGATGCATCCTCATGGACACTTTCCGGTGCATTGATACCAATCAGTCTGACACGAGTCTGCTCGCCCTGATAATCCACAATCAGGGTATCCCCATCCACTACCCGAATCAGTTTTACCTGCTCCCGGTTTTCTGCCGTTACCTCTGTGGAACCGGTCAGTTCCAGCCATATGTAAAGCCCAACTATGATCAGCGTCCCCAAGGTTCCCCACAGGCTTTTTGACTTCTTATTTTTCTTCCTTGGATTGTTGTTCCTC
>JAZUCP010000246.1:0-4564 GCA_045639165.1 Acetatifactor sp.
CAATTGGTTTAGCAACAATGGGATATAACGTAACAGCTTCAGATATAAGTGATGGAGAACTTGTGGAAGCCAGAGCACGAGCTTTGAAAAATGGTGTAGATATTCGCTTTGAACATGCGGATTTTTGTGCTTTGACCGAAACCTTTACGGAGCAGTTTGACATCATCATTGCCATGGATAATGCTTTGCCACACATGCTTTCTGAACATGCTTTGGCAGTAGCAATCAAAAGTATAACAAAACAAATTGCAAACGGCGGCGTGTTTGTTGCCAGCATTAGAGATTATGACGCACTACTGTTGGAAAAGCCACCATATTCTCCTCCATATATACATAAGAATGATAACGGGCAGAAAGTATCATTCCAGACATGGGAATGGGAGGGTGACAACTATAAGCTGATTCAGTATATCATTGATGATGAGGAAACACTGCAAATTAGTAAGTTTGAATGTGAATACAGGGCAACACGTAGGGAGGAAATGACAAAACTACTTATGGAAAATGGTTGTAGTGAAGTCGTATGGAAATTTCCTGAAGAAACGGGCTTTTATCAGCCAATTGTTGTTGCAAAGAAATAGACTGCTTCCAATTTGTTGAATACGTGTAATGTTCAGTATGTAAATTAAATAGTGATGAATTTTAATGACCGATTGGTATAACGCCAATCGGCTTTTTTGTGCCTATTATCTACATTTAGACAAATAATAGTAAAATATATTTTAAGATTTTATGAGGTCTATTATCAAAGATGCTTTAGCATGATAAAATTAAAGAGATAAAGAAAGCGTTCGATAATTTTGAAATTATAATTCTATTTTTTATGGGGTTCATAACAAAAAAAGGATTTCATATGATCGATTCAAGGAGGAAGGATTATGGTAGAACACACGGAATAATGTCTGCAGCTACGTATTATGAAAATACAGTTCAGTAGAAAAAGTTAAGTGTCGTCAGCTTGTATTTAAATTTGACAAGGTGGCTTATTTTGGAGAAATGGTTATTTGGGCAGTATTTATATAATTTGAGGGAAGTGCTTCAGCACTTCCCTCGTCAATGACTTAATGACTTTTCTTATAATTCAAATTTAGCTTTTAATTCTTCTCGAATATCATATGCACTGAATTCCATTGGAATCACATAATCATCTTCCGGATCATGAATTGGCCACCAAACCTGAGCATAGTATGGATTCTTTTTCGCAATCTGTCCATATGCCCAAGAATAACGTAAACATTCAGGACACCAGTGGCCGCCCTGAAGAACAGCATTTACAGAAAGCATAAATTCATGTCCATCACAGCAAGCCCATTTAATTGGAGTGTAAATATCCGGAACTTCTGTTGCCAGACATTTGCCGCCTCGGAATTCGGCTGCCTTCTGAAGATCTTCTAGGGTAAGATTTTCAAGACCCTTACCTTCATCGTAGCCGTGATCCAGATAAGTCGGTTCTTCACTTGGATGATGGAGATCATAATCTTTCCATTCAGGAATTGCTTCCCTCTGTTCCTTGGAACCAAAGAATGCCTTAATCCAATTTTCTTCATTATTTTCAATCATCCAACGAGTACCCATGCGTTTCTGACCAACCATCTTATTCTTTTCAAACATCTGTTCTTTAGTCGGGAACATCGCACGAATCATAGGGTTTGCAGCCATTCTTCTCATTTCTTCACGAACGCCTCCCCAATACTGTTCTGCTGGAATACAACGGAAATGAAGAATATCATTCAATTTATCCGCATCTGTATAGTACTGTCCGTGGAAGTTATATTTTGCCATCATGTTTGCATCATGGATATCTGTGAGACGAATTCCGAATGCGCCCAGATTTATATCCATAAGTTCCCAAGTTGTAAGACGATAGCCGGCACCACTACTTAAATTGTAAGCTTTACGCCAGAAACTTTCTGGAACCCAATCCTCGCAAATATTTGCCATACAAATACCGGATTCAATAGAGGTACTCCATTCCAGTACGTTGTTTGGTGGCTGATGAGTAATAATAGGTTCATTTCCTGCATCTGCGTTTGACGGATGCTGTCCTGTCTGACGAATAGATACCCAGTGTTTCAATCCTGAATCATAAAGTGCAGATTCAGAGAATACTTTGGAAAGTGCATAGTAATCAAAAATAGATGGATTGATTGGATCACCTACACGTCCCCAATGGATTGGCTCTGTTCTGCCACCGGTCATAGCAACGGTACCTACGTATGCAAAGTGTACTTTGTCCGGATCTGGCTGTGACTTAATAGCTTTAATAATTCCAAGTGTGGAACCAATGTTTGTATAAAGAGTCTGTTCAGGATACTTATCTGCCGCAGGTGATACCATGGCACCAATATGAAGTACATAATCAGAACCTGTTACACATTTCAGAATTGTATCATAATCTGCCATATCACCCCATATAATCTCAAGATTCGGACACGCAAGCTTTTTCATAATCTCACGATTCTTTTCGGATGGACGAACAAGAGCTCTCACATGGAAACGATTCTTTCTTGCAAGAAGCTGTTTCAATGTTTCCTGTCCCATAGTTCCGGAACCGCCGGTTACAAATACCACTTTTTTCGGTTTGCTTGCATCTTTATGTACATCAGGTCTGTCAAAAGTAAGAGCAACATCAAATGCTTCTTTTACTGCATCAATTGCACGTCTAGCCATTGCTCCGTCACCCACTGCAAAATATGCACAGCCGATTTCGCGACATGCATCTTCAATTTCTTTTCCGCATCTTGATTTGGAACCAACAGCTACCACTGCGTAATCACATGGGAAAGTCAAAGTTTCTTCGCCCTTAATGCCGACTACTTCACCGTCTTTGATTTCTGTTACCTTAATCTCTGTTACAGTTTCAATACCGGCAGCTTGTACTGCTTCTACGACACAGAACTTACGAGCCATACCAAGATCCATGCAGTAATCTTTTAACATTTCCAGTGCGGTTACCTTACATCCTTTTTCAGCAAGATATTCTGCAACTTCCATACCTACCATACCGCCACCGATAACAACTACCTTACCTTCAGCAGTCTGTTTTCCTTCTAATACATCGTGGGAATTTAGAACAAATGACTGATCTACTCCCGGAATATTTGGAATAATTGGTGTTGCACCAATAGCATTGATAACAGTATGTGGTGCAATTTCTTTTACTACATCTGCGGTAACCGGAGTGTTTAATCTAATATCTACGCCAAGCTTTTCAGCTTTTTTTGCCATCCCTTGAACAGCCCACATCATTTCAGCTTTACGCGGCGCTTTACCTGCTGTTAAGAACTGACCGCCAAGAGTATCGGTTGCTTCGCATAAAATTGGATTATGTCCTCTCTGTTTTAAAATGATTGCGGCTTCAAGACCGGCGATACCGCCTCCTGCAATCAATACAGTTTCTGGTTTATCCGTTACTTTAATTTCACATTCACGTTCTCTGCCCACTGCCGGATTACGTAAACATGTGATGTGTGGACAATCCATATTTGCAAATCCATCCAGACATCCTTGGTCACAACCAACGCAATAATCAATTTCGTCCAGACGTCCTTCTCTTGATTTGTTAACAAATTCAGGGTCTGCCAATTGTGCACGTCCCATTACAACCATGTCGACTTTATCTTCTTCTAAAATCTTTTCTGCAAGAGCAGCTGTATTGATACGGCCAACCCCCACAGTAATCATACCTGTCTCTTTACGAATCCTTGCTGCATTTTCAATGTTAAATGCTGGTGGTAAATCAATCGGTGGAACTTCAAACTTATTTGCTGGAGTAATTACATTACCGCGGGATACATCCAGTACATCTACGCCTTCTGCCTTTGCAAGTTTACAGAAATCAATTACTTCTTCGATGGTAAGTCCACCTGGAAGGTAATCGTCATGCGCATCTATACGCATAAATAATGGCATATCTTCCGGAATATTTGCACGAACCGCACGAATAACTTCTAATGGGAATCTGCAACGATTTTCAAAACTTCCACCATATTCATCGGTACGACGATTGATACCGCCGGACAAGAAGGAATGTGGGAGATAGTTATGAGCCAGATGAATTTCCATTGTGTCAAATCCGGAAGCAACTGCACGGGCTGCTGCTTTTCCATATGCGTCCACCACTTCTGCGATCATTTCTTTGGAAATACCCGGAAGTACCCTGCCTTCACCAAGAGGCATGTCACTTGCTACTAAGATCTGTGCTGTTCTGTCCATTCCTACACAGATACTTCCTTGCCATAATTGCAATCCGGCTTTCCCGCCTGCTTCATGAATAGCATCAGTTAATTTTTTCATACCTGGAATGTAACAATCATCAGAAAGGGAAAGGAAATGTCTAGGTGCACTTGGGGTATGTACACTACATACTTCTACAATACTAAGACCTGTTCCGCCTTTTACTCTGGCTACGTGATAATCAATTAATTTATCCGTTACAAAACTTGTCTTACCGGAAAATTTTGTTCCCATAGCTGGAAGTACGATTCTGTTCTTAAGCTCCAGATTACGAATTTTAATCGGTGTAAATAGTTTCTGATACATAGAATTCCTCCTTACTTATTTT
>JAZUCP010000247.1:0-3282 GCA_045639165.1 Acetatifactor sp.
AGCCGAGCAATTTTCCGTTGTCCATGGTATGCACAGATCAGTCACCGAAATCGTTTCTTGAAAAGCTCGTGCCCCCTCAACTAAACGCAGCTTTAATGGTTCCCTCCAGCTTGCCTCTTCACTCAACGCCTCTAACTCATCACTATAGATACTTGTACTATACAGATAACCATCCTGCTGGTTTTCTGCATATATGGACGTGTCACATGTAAGTTGCTTCTCCATACCCTCTTCTGCTTTAACCACTTGAACAGGACTCATCATCATGGCAATTGCAAGTCCAAAAGCCAATAATCTTTTCATCACTGTGTTGCTCCTCCTTTATATATATCTCTCTAAAGCGGATTATGACTTTGTTTTACTTTCCTAAAATACGATACCTAACACAACTTCCCATCTTTTTTATTCTCTCCACCAAAACAGAAAATAGCATGGAAACTGCTAAAGTTACACCAATCATAAATATGGGGGAATTTAAATTATAAATATATGGCGTTGTGTACATATTAGTTATAAATAAATGGATCAAATAAATATTAAATGAATGTATTCCCAATATCTCTAACAATCTATATAATTTACTGTCTTGAGACTTACCGGTAAAATAATATACAATACTACATAAAAGCGGCGCCAAAATATAGTCATACCTTAATCCTTTATTGTTCACAACCTGAACTCTTAACACGCATAAAATGATTCCTCCGGCTCCTTTTGAGCCACCTGTCCGGACATTCAGAGCCACCATTCCGGTGATTGGGAGCCAGATATTCCGGTAATTCAGAGCCATCTGGCTCTATTACATATAAATCCTTTATACTGTATTTACGCACCTGATGGTGTGAATACAGGTAAAGGAGGTCACAACCATGACCAAGTATCGTGAAATCCTAAGGTTAAAAAGCCTTGGGTTCAGCGAACGAAACATCGCAAACAGTTGCGGCGTTTCAAGAAATACGGTCGCCAAAGTCACAAAACGTGCTGATGAACTTCATATCAGCTGGCCATTGGACTTTGGTATGACTGACAGTGCTTTGGAAGATCTTATGTTTCCAAAGGAACGGTCAGCTACGAATAAGCGTATGCCTGACTTTGACTACATCCGAAAGGAACTGCTTCGGAATGGAGTCAACAAAAAACTGCAGTGGGTTGAATACTGTGAGGAAAGCCGAATGAACGGCGAAGAACCTCTGATGTATTCCCAGTTCTGCTACTACATTCAGAAAAATGAGGAAAAACGCAGAGCTACCATGCACATCCCACGCAATCCGGGTGAACAGATTGAAGTTGACTGGGCCGGTGATCCGGCACATATCATTGATCCTGATACCGGTGAAGTTATTGATGCATGGCTTTTTGTGGGAGTTCTGACTTACAGCCAGTATGCGTTTGTTGAAGCTTTTATTAACGAACGTACAAACAACTGGATTAAGGCACATAACCACATGTTTCAGTTTTTTGGAGGCGTTACACCTATACTGGTGTCTGATAACTGCACAACAGCAGTCAATCACGACAAAAGCACATGGTATACACCTGCTCTGAACAAAACTTATCACGAGATGGCGGAACATTATAATGTCGCCATTCTTCCGGCAAGAGTCCGGAAACCCAAGGATAAACCGAATGTCGAAGGTTCGGTCGGAAAGATATCCACCTGGATAACAGCCGCCCTTCGTAATGAACAGTTTTTCTCACTTGCTGAACTGAATGTTGCAATTAAAGAAAAACTTACTGCTTACAATGCCCGTAAATTCGAGAAAAAAGAATGTAGCAGGCTCAGTTTATTTCTTGGGGAAGAAATGCCTTTACTGGCTTCATTGCCTGCTACACCTTTTGAAATCTGCGAGTGGAAACAAGCCACTGTGCAGTTCAATTATCACATCGCAGTAGACAAGATGTACTACTCCGTGCCTTATCAGTATATCAAAAATAAGGTCGATGTGCGTATAACAGAGCAAACAATTGAAATTTTTTATAACCACAATCGAATTGCCTCCCATAAACGACTCGTCGGTCGTCCTGGTCAGTATTCCACGGTTACAGCGCATATGCCGGAAGACCATCAGAAATATCTGGAATGGAACGGCGACCGTTTCCGCAGATGGGCAGATTCGATTGGAATCAGCACACGCAAGGTGGTTGATGCAATTCTTACCTCTGGCAGAGTGGAACAGCAATCCTATCGCAGCTGTATGGGACTCTTAAAGCTTTCCGAGAAACATTCTCCCTTAAAGCTTGAAGCGGCATGTGCCAAAGCACTTACTTTTAGTTCCAGTCCAAGCTACAAAAGTATCAAAAACTTACTGGCATCCATGAAAGAACAGGATGTGGAAAGTAAACAGGATACTGATTCCACTATAAACAGACCACGCGGCATCACTCGGGGAGCCCGCTATTATGGAGGTAAAAACTGATGATCAATCAAAGTACTATTGATAAACTTATTGAAATGCGCCTGACTTCTATGGCAGATGCATTCCGCATCCAGATGGATGATACCGCAATGAAAAACATTCCTTTCGAAGATCGTTTTGGCATGCTGGTAGATATCGAGTATACAAACCGTAAAAACAACCGTCTAAGAAGGCTTATTAAAAATGCCGAATTAGAACAGCCTGATGCCAGTATAGCGGCTATTGATTATACTTCCGGTCGGAAGTTAAACAAGTCACTTATTAACAGATTGGCGACTTGTGAGTACATCACGGATTACAGAAATATTTTCATCACAGGAGCTACCGGAAGTGGAAAAACATATATGGCATGTGCTTTCGGTATGGAAGCCTGCAAGCAGTATTACACAGTCAAGTATGTCCGGCTCCCAGATTTACTACTTGATCTGCAGGCAGCACGTACAGATGGTAACTTCGGAACTGTTCTGAAGAAATACACCAATCCTGTTTTGCTGATTATCGATGAATGGCTGCTTTTAAAACTTACAGAGGCAGAAGCCAGGGATGTCTTTGAACTGATTCATAAGCGTCGCAAGCGTTCTTCCACGATATTCTGTTCTCAGTACCGTGAGTCTGAATGGTACCAACAGATATGCGGTGGAGAAAGCACTCTGGCGGATGCCATCATGGATCGTATCTCCTACGATTCATACAAAATCGATATTGAAAGCATTGACCCTAGTAAAGATCTTTCTCTAAGAGAAGTGTATGGTTTAAACCCGGAACAATCAAAGTAATTTAGTTAAATTAATGTAGTGGCTCCGTTAGTCCGGACAGGTGGCTCTCGCCACACCGGACTGGCGGCTCCGCCGCATCGTAATAATCA
>JAZUCP010000248.1:0-3229 GCA_045639165.1 Acetatifactor sp.
CAGCGGACACGGTGGAGCTGATAGAGTGCTTGAAGTGGCCGGAGCCGATGATACCTTCCGCTTGGCGTGGGAGTGTGCCCGCCCCAATGCCATTGTAACGGTGGTAGCTCTTTACAATCAGCCCCAGACTCTTCCTCTGCCCGAAATGTATGGCAAGAACCTCACCTTCAAGACCGGTGGTGTGGATGGATGCGATTGCGAAGAGGTGCTTCGCCTGATAGAAGAGGGAAAGATTGACACCACTCCACTCATCACGCATCGTTTTCCGTTGAGCGAAATTGAGGAGGCTTACCGTATTTTTGAGAATAAGTTAGATAGGGTTATTAAGGTGGCGATAACAGACGAGAACAAGCTTTGAACCAAGGAACATATGGAAACCATTCTTTCATTCCTCAGGAATCTTGAGGCAAACAACAATAAGTCATGGTTTGATGCTCACAAGACTGAGTATCAGGAGGCTCGTGCACATTTCAATGCCATCGTTGAAAGACTCATTGAAGGCATAACGGCCTTCGATCCGTCAGTCAGGGGAGTCGGAATAAAGGAGAGCACCTACCGTATCCATAAGGATATGCGTTTCTCTAAGGATGGTCTTCCGTACAAGACCCATTTCGGAGCATTCATCTGCCGAGGAGGAAAGAAATCCGGTTACAGCGGATATTACTTCCATATAGGAACCGGCAATGGTGAAGCTTATCCGTGCAGGAGTTTCCTTGCTGTAGGAAATTACTATATGGAGCCGAAGGTGTTGAAGATCCTCAGAGAGGACATAGAACTCGGAGGAGGAGATTTCGACAGAATCATCAAAGGACTGCATCCTTCGCTTTCACTTGATCAGGATCAGAAACTCAAACGTGCGCCGCTCGGATTCAATGCAGAGGGCCCATACATAGAATACGTCAAGCTGAAGAACTTCTGCCTTTCCGGAGTCTATGATGATATAAATATAGATGTAGATAATATACTGAAGGTATTCAAGAGTGCGAAGCCGTTCCTGGATTACGTCAACAGGGCAATTGAATATAGTAGAGAAGAGAACTTATAATGAAATGATAAGGAGAGTTTACGCATATGTCATAGCCACTGCTATCTGGGGCATTCCAGGCATAAATATAGCAGTCAAGGGAATCAAATCCTATATGTTGATGCGGCCGGATGACCTCTGGTGGCTCTTGTCGATTACCGGCGTTGTGGCGGTATTCTTTTTTATCATCTTCTGCCGGGTAGTCGGAAAGTATATTAAGAGAATAGCTTCTTTTCCAGACAGGATGATGGTATGGCAGATATTCCCACTCAAAGGATGGATTCTTCTCGTATTCATGATGGGACTTGGAATTACGCTGAAATACATCCCCGACATACCGATGACCTTTACTGCATCATTCTATTCCGGCCTAGGTCCGATGCTTATAGTAGCTGCAATGAGATTTGCTGCATCCGCAGTCCATAACACGCTCCACTTCTAAAGCATTATCCTGATAATCTCCGTCTTTTCGCAGAATTTCTCCAAAATTTCCGCCAAAACCTTCGCATGGATCCAACATTGATATCGTCAGGAAGTTTATCTACGAAAATTTACTTATTTGGGGATATTTTTTCATACAATGCCGGTCTTCTTTCTCAGGCTTCCTCCGTCATTTATTTTCTCTGCTCTGGAGTAGGATGAAAGACCTGATACCCCCATCAATAAGCATTTTCAAATGCACGTCTTCCCGCCGGTGTCATCAGTCCTCGGTCTTCCAGATCGATGCAGCGCTCCATATTGAGCTTAGTCCAATGGCTGTTTTTTCTTCTCGGAGACAATCTCTGTGCAAGTCTTCCATCAGGAAGCTTCTTGAGGGTACTGACAATCCATCCGAAGCAGAGAGCTTCTTCCACGACATCAATGTATGGAAGTATGCCGGGCGGGGGAGTCTTGCTCCTGCTCATGACAACCCAGCACTCCTTTTCCTTAGAGTGAGTCTCCTGCAGCCATACCCGAAGCTGTGACCGTTCTGAATATTCTAACAGTGTTGTGATTTCCATTGTTTCTCCTGGATTTTTATCTGTCCGTCTTCTCTAATCTTGACGATTTCTGCCAAGTGCATTGTCAGGTCTTCATTTTCGGGCAGAGTCTTGTATGACTATGTCTGCGGTTTGAAGATGTAATCTCCCCAAAGCCCTACGATTGTAAGTCTCTTTGAACCTTCGCGTCAGTCCAGATGAAGAGAGAGCTTAGCCTGAACACCAGTCAGTGTTGTCTGGGACTGGATAACCTGGCCAGCCAATGCATCAACGGCTCATTTTCCGATGCAGAGTTTTTATTTTCCCAAACAGAATATAAAATTCCGAATTTAATCCATTAGCATTCAGCGTGTTATAGAATCATCCCGAAGGACAAAAGTTCGTTCGGGGGACAGACTGGGGACTGCATTTTTGCAAAGAAACCCATAAAATCTGCAAAAACGCACTTTTTTTAGATTTTTTAGCATATTTGCATTTCGTTGCATGGTTAGATGGCCTTTTATTGAAGCTGAAATTGTACCTGATATTGCTATTAAATTTAGTGGTTTAGTTTAGTCCAATGTATATATAGAATAGGAGTAAACTAAACTGGCTTTATCGCCAATTTTAAGAGGTCTGTTATAGCTGTGGATTTGCACTCTTTTAAAATGGGCTTTATTCCTCTCATTTGCAGATGTTATGTGTTTCTTTATATCTGTCTACCTTTTAGTAGGAGTTTCTGAGAAGTGCGAAAGTATACTCTTTTTACTTCTGAAAAGAAGAGAGAGAAGTCTTTGTTTTTTTCTTTAAACCAACAAGGATTATATATGAGTTATGTGATTTTTTCAGGTAGTAAAGATAGGATTATGTGAAAAAGAAGCTTTATTTCGTCGGGAAAATGTGAAAATAGACAATATTTGAACAGAAAAGGAAGAAACACTTCTTTTATTGTTCAAAATATTGCTATTGGGTATCATCTAGTCGTTTATTTTCACTTTTTGAGTGCTATTTAAAATTACTTGAGCAGAAATTATTGCAGCAAACAATGAAAAAGGTTGTAGTCGTACAACCATATTGAAAACATTTTGTATATTTGCACTGTGTTATACTAAATAAGGTACTGTATGAAATATCTTAATATTAAGAAGGCTTTGACTGCATGGCAAGAGTTGCAACCACTATCTGAGAAGGATAAGGATAGACTTAGCCGTCGTTTTACTGTTGACTTCAACTATAATAGTAACCA
>JAZUCP010000249.1:0-13651 GCA_045639165.1 Acetatifactor sp.
TCCACCGATGGTTACCTGTGCAGAAGGCATAAATGCGGGAACTACATGATCATATCCATATAAACGGATCACTTCTTCTGCAATATCCTGATATCCTTCAATATCTTCACGATATGCAGGCACCTGAATGGTCAGCTTATCACCATCAATTGAAGGTTCGAAGCAAAGGTTTGTCATGATCTTTAAGATTTCTTCGTTAGGAACCACGATTCCTAAACATTTATTTACTCGGTCAATACTTACTGTCAGTTTTCTTGGTTCTACACTGTTTCCGGTATTTACATCCACATGGGTACTTGCCGGCTTACCGCAGCCTAACTCTTCCATCAAATGAAGGGCTCTCTTCATCGCCATAACAGTTGCATATTCATCCACGCCCTTTTCATAACGGGCACTGGAGTCTGAACGCTTACCAAGTGCTCTGGAGGTTCTTCTGATATTGTCACGGGCAAATTTTGCAGATTCAAACAATACTGCACTTGTGGTTTCACGGATCTCAGAATTCAAACCACCCATAACGCCTGCTAATGCAACCGGCTTCACACCGTCACAGATCAGCATATTGGCATTGGTCAGGGTCAATTCCTGTTCATCCAGAGTAATGATCTTCTCGCCCTCATTTGCACGTCTCACATTGATTGCATTGCCTTCCAGTGTAGAAAGATCAAATGCATGCATTGGCTGACCCAGTTCCTTCAAAATATAATTTGTAATATCCACCACATTGGAAATGGAGTCGATTCCCACCAGTGCTAATCTACGTTTCATCCATGCAGGAGATTCGCCCACAGTCACATCTGTTACATAATGGCAGCTATATCTGTGGCACAGATCCGGACAATCCACAGTTACATTGAAACCATCCAATGCAGCGTCTGTCTCTGTATAATCCAATGCAGGCATTTTCAATTCTTTTTCCAATACTGCAGCAACCTCTCTTGCAATACCAAAGATACTCTGACAGTCAGGACGATTTGCAGTGATTGCAATATCAAAAATCCAGTCATCCAGTCCCAGAATGGGTTTAACATCTGCACCCACTTCTGCATCTTCGGGAAGCACCAAGAGTCCGTTATAACCAGCTCCCGGATACATATTTTCGCTGACGCCCAGTTCCACACCGGAACAAAGCATACCATGGGATTCATAACCACGAAGCTTACCTTTACCAATGGTCATAACCCCTTCCACTGTTTTGTGATCCTTTGCGGTAGCATATACAGTTGCCCCCACCAAAGCTGCCGGGAATTTACCACCTGCACATACATTGTCCGCACCACAGCAGATCTGGAAGGTACCGTGTACGCCACAGTCCACCTGACAAACATGCAGATGGGTATCCGGAATCGCTTCACAAGTCAGCACCTTACCAACAACTACCTTGCTGATATCCTTACCCACTTCATATAATTCTTCCACTTCGAATCCGCAGGAGAATAATTTTTCTTCTAATTCCTGTGGAGTCACATCTATATCAACATATTCTTTTAACCAACTAAGAGGTGTGATCATATTTTTTACCTTACCTTTCTGTTTGTAAAATGTAATTAATCGTTCAACTGCTTCAATACACGTAAATCAGATTCAAACAGCAGCTTGATATTGTTGATACCGTATTTTAACATAGCGGTTCTCTCAATACCGATACCGAAGGCAAATCCGCTGTACTCATTAGGATCGATTCCACAGTTTTCCAACACCTTATTATTCACAACACCTGCACCCAGGATTTCAATCCAGCCGGTGCCCTTACAAAGCTTACAGCCGGTTCCTCCACATTCAAAACAGCTGCAGTCCACTTCTACAGAAGGCTCTGTGAATGGGAAGTAAGAAGGACGAAGTCTTGTCTTTGTTCCTTCACCATAAATCTTCTTTACAAATTCATCCAACATACCCTGTAAGTCACAAAGAGTGATGCCCTTATCTACAACCAGACCTTCCATCTGTGAGAACATGGGTGAATGGGTTGCATCGTCATCTGAACGGAACACCTTACCCGGAGATAAGATCTTAATCGGTGGCTTTTTGTTCTCCATTACATGAATCTGACCTGCTGAAGTCTGTGTTCTTAACAGAAATTCAGGTGACAAGTAGAATGTATCCTGCATATCTCTCGCCGGATGATCCTGAGGCGTATTCAATGCGGTAAAGTTATAATAATCTGTTTCAATTTCTCTGCCTTCATAGATTTCAAAGCCCATTCCTGAGAAAATGTCGATCAACTGGTTTTTGATCAAAGTAATGGGATGCAGATTTCCTTCTTCAGATTCCACTGCCGGAAGGGAGATATCGATCTTTTCAGATTCATATCTGTTCTGCAGCTCCTTGGCTTTCATTTTTCCATCCAATTCTCCCAGGAAATTCAATGCCCATTCCTTCAGAGCATTCACTCCCTTACCGTAATCCGCTCTCTGCTCTGGCGGAATATTCTTCATTTCTCTCATCAATAATCCGATTTTTCCTGCTTTGCCGTCCAGATATTTTTTCTTAAATTCATACACTTCTTTGGATGAATTTAAGGCTTCTGCTCCGGCAATAATTTCCTGCTTAATTGCTTCTAAATTTGCGTTCATATTGTCCTCCTGTAAATTTGATTTTTGTTCTCGTTATACAACCAGAATTTCGCCTCTTCTCGGTTACAAATACAAAGTCCCCTGCATATTTCTATGCAAGGGACGAAAACATTCCGCGGTACCACCCATATTCCTAAGGCTCTGCAGGAGACTTTTGGCTCCGAAGGAGACTTTAGGCAACTTCATTTCGACTTAACGCGTCTGCACGTCACAGGTTACTATTTCTCTCGCCCATGAAGCTCCGGTGGGAAATTCGATCCGCATCTGAACTTAAGGCAGCTTACAGCCGACGACTGCCTCTCTCTGGAAGAAAACACTTCTCTACTATGCACCATCAATGCTAAAATATATAACTATATGATATATTAGTGATTTTACCCGGTTTTGTCAAGTTATACTTAGCTCTTTTATACTTAAGATATGTTATTTGTTATATATTGTATACTTGGCAAGGGAGTCAAGTACGGCTCCGATACACAAGCTTATTTCACAACAACTCTCTTGAAGTTCTTCTTACCACGTTTCACGATCATTCCTTCCCCTGCGAAAGCATCTTTTTCATAGGCAGCTTTGATGTCTGTAACCTTTTCGCCATTTACGGTAACGCCGCCCTGTTCAACCGCACGTCTTGCTTCGGAACGGGATGCGGTCAGACCTGCCTTTGCCACAACGCCCAGAATGTCAATCTTACCATCTATAAAATCTTCATCAGTTAGTTCAAATGTAGGCATATTTTCTGCATTACCTGCACTGAAAAGTGCTCTTGCACTTGCCTGAGCTTTTTCTGCTTCTTCTTCGCCATGAACCAGCTTGGTCAATTCGTAAGCAAGGATTTCCTTTGCCTGATTTAACTGACTGCCTTCCCAGCTATCCATCTTTTCGATCTCTTCCAAAGGAAGGAAGGTAAGCATACGGATACATTTAAGAACATCTGCATCGCCTACATTTCTCCAGTACTGGTAGAATTCGAAAGGTGTGGTCTTGTTAGGATCAAGCCATACAGCACCCTTCTGGGTCTTACCCATTTTCTTGCCTTCTGAGTTCAACAACAGAGTGATTGTCATAGCATAAGCATCTTTGCCAAGCTTACGGCGGATCAATTCTGTACCGCCCAGCATGTTGGACCACTGGTCATCTCCGCCGAACTGCATATTACAGCCATAGTTCTGGAACAATGACAGGAAATCATAACTCTGCATGATCATGTAGTTGAATTCCAGGAAGCTTAATCCCTTCCGCATACGCTGCTTGTAGCACTCTGGGGTAAGCATACGATTTACTGAGAAATGTGCTCCTACATCTCTTAACAGCTCTACATAGTTCAGATTCAGTAACCAGTCCGCATTGTTTACCAAAAGAGCCTTGCCTTCTGAGAAATCAATAAAACGGCTCATCTGCTTTTTAAAGCACTCTACATTATGTGCAATGGTTTCCTTGGTCATCATGGTACGCATATCACTTCTTCCGGAAGGATCGCCGATCATTGCAGTACCGCCGCCGATCAATGCGATAGGCTTATTGCCTGCCATCTGCAGTCTCTTCATCAGGCAGAGCGCCATGAAATGTCCTACATGTAAAGAATCGGCTGTAGGGTCAAAACCAATATAAAAAGTTGCGTTTCCGTTATTGATCAGTTCTTTGATTTCTTCTTCATCCGTTAACTGTGCAAGAAGTCCTCTTGCTTTTAATTCGTCAAAAATTGTCATCTTTCATTCCTCCTAAAAATAAAGAAACTCGCCCTTTTTCTTCAAAAGGACGAGTCAGTCTCGTGTTACCACCTAATGTTCCCATAAAGCTCACACTTCATGGCTCAGTAAGTATCTCTACTTTGGCAGATATCGGTGCCTTCCGGTAAATTCTACTCTGCATATATGCATTTCTCATTTACTGCTCCGAGCCGTACTTCCCATTGTGTACTTCTGCGCCTCTCACCAGCCGGCAACTCTCTGTAGCGTTCTCACAACAGTACTCTTCTCTTCAACGCAATGATTATCATCAATTTTTCACATTATACAAATTGTGTTGTTATTTGTCAAGTCGAAATGCCTATTTATTCACCATCAGCTTGATCATGGCCTGATTGAGCCCATCCACAGTCAGTTTGTACATAGGGAATATCTCTTTCACAGCAGTCTCGGCCTCTCTCCAGGGTGCATGTCCCGGTGCCATCTTTGGATTGAGCCAAACCACCTTCTTATACTTCCGCTTTAAGAGCTGTAGCCAATCATAGCCGGATAAGCCATCATTAGGTCCGCGGTAATTCCCTGTGGTAGAATACAATTCCTCCGGTGCCATGGCAGCATCTCCCACAATGATTACTTTATAATCGCTGTCTACATTCCGGAATACCCACTCTGTATCCACCCAGTCACCATTTTCACATTCCGGTGTCTTATACAACTTACTGTAGATACAGTTGTGGAAATAATAGGTCTTTACATCCTTATAGTGATTGGATTTGTGTACCGCCTGGAATAGATCATTCAGCAGATGACTAAAAGGAATCATGGTTCCTCCCGAATCCATGAGCAAAAGCAACTTTACTGCATTTTTACGTGGCTTTTTCATGACGATCTGCAGACACCCACCATTATTACAGGTCTTATCCACAGTTTTGTCAATATCCAGCTCCGACTCCGGAATGTCCAGTCTGGAAGAAAACTGGCGTAATTTTCTGAAAGCCATCTGAAACTGTCTGTTATCCAGCACACGATCATCTCGAAAATCTTTGTATTTACGGGCACCCACTACCGCAAAGGCAGACTGATAACCGGTCTTACCACCGACGCGGACACCACCGACATTGCCACCCATATTACCAAAGGACGTCTTACCCATGGTACCGATCCAGTAGTTACCACCATTGTGCTCGCTGTCCTGATCTTTTAAACGCTGGCGGAACTTCTCTTCCACATCCTCTTTATCCACCACAATCTCTTCTACCTGATTCAAATGGGAACGGGCCTCTTCGTGGGCCATCTCCATCATTTCAGATTTATCCAGCCAGCGAAGCATCTCTGCTCCTACCTCGGTTTCACGCTGAGCAGCCTTAAAGGTTTCCTCGAAAGCCATATCAAATTTATCAAAATCCGTCTCACTCTTTACCAGAATCATGCGGGCAACATAGTAAAACTGTGTCAGAGAACTGCCGCACAGATCCTTATCCAAAGCTTCCTGCAGTGTCAGCCATTCTCCTAGTGTCACATGCAGCCCCTTAGCACGAAGGGCATGAAAAAACTTTATGAACATATATCAATCTCCCGATCTGTAAATGTATCTTCTAAGCTTATGTTCATTATATTTAGAGATTTGGTGACTGTCTTACAATCTCCAGATCCTCATCCTTTTTCACTACCACACCTACGAAAGGAAGGGCTCTTCTGATCTCAGAAGCCGGAATCCCACCGATCTGCAGTGCATTGATCCAGTCAATCAGCTCTGAGGTACTGGGTTTTTTACGAATATCTCTAATGGCACGAATATTGTAAAATACATTCATGGCATTCTTTAAAAGATTCTCCTCTACATTTGGGAAGTGCACCTTCACGATTTCTGCCATCAATTCCTGATCCGGAAAATCGATGTAATGGAAAATACATCTTCTTAAGAATGCATCCGGCAATTCCTTTTCCGCATTGGAGGTAATGATCACGATAGGTCTGTGCTTTGCCTTGATAGTTTCTTTGGTCTCATTGATATAAAATTCCATCTGATCCAGCTCCCACAGCAAGTCATTGGGGAACTCCAGATCCGCTTTATCGATTTCATCGATCAGTAAAACCACCTGATCTTCACTGGCAAATGCTTCTCCCAATTTACCCAGCTTAATATATCTGGCGATATCATCCACACCTTCTTCTCCAAATTGACCGTCATAAAGTCTTTGGTTGGTATCGTAAACATAAAGTCCTTCCTGAGCCTTTGTGGTTGATTTAATATTCCAGATCAAAAGCTTCTTTCCCAGGGATTTTGCCACTGCTTCTGCAAGCATGGTCTTGCCGGTACCCGGTTCTCCTTTGATCAGCAAAGGCTTCTTCAAAGCAATTGCAATATTTACACTGGCCATCAATTCTTCACTTGCCACATATTCCTGAGTACCTTTAAAATGATTCTGTTCCATATAATCCTCTTTCTTTATTTCATCATTTATGCATTTTTCAAGCTCACTTCTCTTACTTCCTTCCGAAGACGTAAAAATTAAAAAGCTATCTTGAAAATCGGCTACTAACATGTTACGATATTCCATAACGAAAAGCAAGAAAATAGTGAAAATTTTCCAGCAGAAGGAGGTTTCCATGATTGAAAAACATAATAATAACGAACCAGCCCTTTCCTTTGAAGTATTTCCACCAAAAAAAGACGGTGAATTTGAAGCTGCTTTTGCAGTACTTGATCAATTAGGTTCACTTTCTCCGGACTTTATTAGTGTCACCTATGGTGCCGGCGGCAGCAACTCCAAAAAAACTGTGGAAATCGCCTCATATATTCAAAACACTTTAAAAATCCCCGCCCTGGCCCATGTGACCTGTGTAGGCAATCGTGCTGCAGATGTTCTTGAAACTATCAATGCATTAAAAGCAAACAATGTAAATAATATTCTGGCACTTCGGGGTGACAGACCACGAGACATGACTGATGAGCAATTCAACTCACGGGAATTCGCTCATGCAAGTGATATGATCCGTTATCTGAAAGAGCATACAGATATGAATATTGCCGGAGCCTGCTATCCGGAAAAGCATTTTGAAGCCTTCAGTATGGAGTCCGACTTAAAGCATCTGAAGGAAAAGCAGGATGCGGGTGCAGACCTGCTGATCACTCAGCTTTTCTTTGACAATGACTATTTCTACACATTCAGAGAAAGAGCAGAAAAAAAGGGAATTACTATTCCCATCCATGCTGGGATCATGCCCATCACAACCGCAAAACAGATCGGAACCACTGTTTCCTTATCCGGCTCCAGTGTTCCAAAGGCTATGGCTGACATCATCGCCAAATATGCTGATTCTCCGGAGGACATGCGAAAGGCCGGTATTGATTACGCTATCCGCCAAATCCTGGATCTGCTTGAAAACGATGTGGACGGTGTACATATTTACACCATGAACAAGCCCAAAATGGCCAAAGAAATCATGGAAGCAATACGGTAATATCATAAATTCGATCAATGAGTATGAGCGTTTCATCCTCCATCAGGAGGGATCTCTCATGCTCATTTATTTTCCTCACTTTCCCGCTAAGGGTGATATATTCTCCTCCCCGTTTCCTTGCATCGGGTCTAAAAAACGTAATTTCAACTTCCGGTCTTTCCTTGATATGTTCTTTCAATATCTGCAGACTTTCATTCAAAAGCTGCTTACTGCTTTCGTCCAATTCCACCCAATCCGTCGTAAGACGTGCAGTTTCTTTGACTGCATCATCATACCCGGTCAATGCTGCAAAAGGGGAAAACTGTGCCGCTCTGTCCCCAATAGCCATCTGCGGATGAGTTGAGGAAACATGATGTGGCCGCTCTATAATATCCTCATATTTACCTACAGAATTAAAAGCTTTCATAAATCCAACACTCCCTACTTATCATATACACTGCTATCATTATGCCTTATGACCGCCGATCTGCTTGTTACGTTCTATGGTTGTAGCACCTTCCTGAAGATTCATGCCCTTTAAAATTGCATTCTTACCATACTTCTTCTTAATACTTAAAACCGCCTGCTGCATCCGTTTCTCCCGTTCCAATGCAGCGTTCTCTTCTTCCCGTTTCTTCTCCTCTGCCCCGTAATCCGTAAACAGATCAAGCTGCTCATATACATTTCCTTCTTTGACACTGCTTTCCGGCACCACTTTATTGGCCGTCAGATTCAATCTTCTGACCAGCAAACCGGGATCTACAATTTTATCATAAAGCTCCACAACCGCGTCCATGATCATTTTGGTGGAGGAAGTCTGCCTTTTTAAATTGGCTGTACCATGTGCATGCTTAGGTACTCTTCGACCATAATGGTCAACAGATACAGGTCCCTTATATGCCTTACTTCTGGCCGGATCTAAGAGATTTTCAATATCGTAGCCTACCGTCAACACCATTTGATCCGTTACCAGCCCTTTATCTACCAGATCCAGCACCAGCAAATCCGTCATCTCCATAACTGCCAGTTTCGCCTGCTCATAGGTATAGGGACAGTGTAACACCTGTCCGGAGCTGATACAATTGGAGCTGGGTTTATAGGCCTTCACATCTGCAATGGTACAGGGCTCATAGCCCCATGCATGGTCAATCAACAGCTCTGCATTGATTCCAAATAATTTATACAATAAATCCTCATTATAAAATTCGTCCGGCTTTCCCAGGGAACATCTAGCAATATCTCCCATAGTATACAGCCCGTTCTCTTCCAGCTTTCTGGCATACCCCCGTCCCACACGCCAGAAATCCGTCAATGGTCTGTGCCCCCACAGAAGCTTACGATAGGACATTTCATCCAATTCGGCAATCAGTACGCCTTCCGTATCCGGATCAATATGCTTTGCTACAATATCCATGGCCACCTTACAAAGATACAGATTGGTGCCTATCCCGGCAGTGGCCGTAATCCCAGTGGTCAAATATACATCCCTGATAATCTCTTTTGCAAAATCATAAGCAGACAATCCCTTCGCCTTCAGATAAGTGGTCACATCCATAAACACCTCGTCTATGGAATACACATGGATATCTTCCGGTGCCACATGCTTTAGATACACATTATAAATTTTTGTACTCCACTCAATATAATGGGCCATTTGAGGCGGTGCCGTAATATAATCTATGGCCAGTGCAGGATTCTCCCTTAATTCATCATTGTGCACAGAAGCTCCTGAAAACTGCTTCCCCGGAGCATTCATCCGCCTTGCTGCATTGGCCTCCCGTACCTTCTGCACCACTTCAAACAATCTTGCTCTTCCCGGAATTCCATATGCCTTCAAGGACGGCGATACTGCCAGACAAATGGTTTTCTCCGTCCTACCGGCATCTGCCACCACCAAATTGGTATTTAAAGGATCAAGTCCCCGCTCCATACATTCCACGGAGGCATAAAATGATTTTAAATCTATGGCTATATATGTGTGATTTGTCATTTGAGGTGCCTCCTTTCATGAATTATCTTTACAGTATTTTATCATATATATATGATATTTTCAATACAGAAACAGAACATATTTTCGATTTTTCTTCAAAAAAGAAGCATGATCAAAAACCATGCTTCCACTACAATTCCTATTTAGTTTTCCCCATCTTCCCAGGGAATATCCGAAACTTCAATCTTTTTATCACGCAGCATCAATTCTTTTACCGCTTCTGCCGCTGATTTATCCTCAAACAAGACTTTATTTACCTGTTCAATAATAGGAAGCTGTATACCGTATTTTACGGATAACTGCATTGCTGCTTTCGCAGAATACACACCTTCCACTACCATTTTTACCTCAGTCATTGCCTCATTCATGGTTTTTCCCTGACCGATCAGAATACCTGCACGACGATTGCGGGAATGCATACTTGCACAGGTTACGATTAAGTCACCGATACCGCTTAAACCGGAGAAGGTCTCCGCCTTGCCCCCCATTGCAACGCCCAGTCTGGTAATCTCTGCAATGCCTCGGGTGATCAGTGCCGCTTTTGTATTGTCGCCATAGCCCAGACCATCTGCAATTCCGGCTGCCAGTGCAACCACGTTCTTTAAAGAACCGCCCAATTCAATGCCCAGTACATCGGGACTGATATATACGCGGAATACTTCATTCATAAAACAATTGCTGATAAACTCTGCAGTTTTTTTATACTTTGCCCCAACTACGATGGTGGTAGGAATCCTGCGTCCCACTTCTTCTGCATGGGACGGACCGGACATAACCGCCACATCTGCCTGAGGAATCTCCAGCTCAATGATTTCAGACAAGGTCATTAAAGTATCCTCTTCAATTCCCTTTGCCACATTGACAATGATCTGTCCTTCTGCCACATATTTACTCATAAGCTTTGACGTGGAACGGGTAAAAGGACTGGGTACTGCCAGCACTAGCATATCCTTCCCTTGGATAGATGCCTGCAGATCCGTACTAAATTCCATATCCTCCGGCAGCTTTACGCCCGGAAGCTTATCCTTATGCTCATGATTTGTCTTAAGCATCACAATCACAGATTCCACAATGGACCAGACCGTTACCTGATGTCCGTTTGTATGAAGTAGTAACGCAAGTGCCGTTCCCCAGCTGCCTGCACCAATTACACCGATTTTTGCCATAACCAACACCTCTTATAATTGATTTTTCTTTGTCAGGTATGTTTTTCTTTCATTGCCATGAAGCAGTCTTTTGATATTTTCCCGATGCCTCCAATAAGCCATAACAGCCATTAAAAATGCCATAACATACATTTCATTTAAAATTGCCTGATTCATTCCCTCAAAAACACCCATCTGACCACAGATGATCATTTCTATCACGAATCCCGCGTAGATCAGCAAGGATCCCAGGGATACATAATGGGTCACAAAAAATGTTCCAAAAAACAAGATCAAAAGCATGGGTATGAAGTAGGGATGAAAGGCAATCATTAACCCAGCTGAAGAGGCAATACCCTTGCCACCTTTGAACTGCATATAAAAGGGATAATTATGCCCCAATATTGCTCCCGCTGCAGTATACAGACACAAGAGGTAAATCATATCTGCATGGGACTGTCCGAAGATAACCTTCGTCACTAAAACAGCAATCATACATTTCAGGCAATCCCCCAGAAATACGATGACGCCTGCTTTTGTACCAAGAACACGTAAAGCATTGGTTGTACCGGAATTACCGCTGCCATGTTCTCTGATATCGATTCCTTTTTTCTTTCCGTAAAAGAATGCGGTCTGAAACAATCCAAACACATATCCCAAAAGCAAACAAATAATTCTTGCCATTACTGATCTTTTTCCTTTCTTTCACGAATGATAAAATGAAGAGGCGTTCCCTTAAATCCAAAGGTCTCGCGAATCTGATTCTCAATATATCTGGTATAGGAGAAATGCATCAACTCTTTATCATTTACAAAGATGACAAAGGTAGGCGGCTTTACCGCAACCTGAGTAATATAATACAAACGCAATCTCTTTCCTTTATCTGAAGGGGGTTGCTGCATTGCTACGGCCTCAGACATAATCTCGTTGAGCACACCGGTGGAGACTCTCATAGCATGGTTTTCACTTACCATATCAATGGTTTCAAACAATTTGGGAAGTCTCTGTCCGGTCTTTGCAGAAATAAACAGCATCTCTGCATAAGGCATATAGGACAATGTATTACGCACCTTTTCCGTAAATCGATAGATAGTCTTATCATCCTTTTCAATAGCGTCCCATTTATTCACTGCAATAATTACTGCTTTTCCTCTGTCGTGGGCAATACCGGCAATCTTTGCATCCTGCTCCGTTACACCTTCAGAAGCATCAATTACCATTACCACCACGTCCGCACGCTCCACCGCACTAACGGTACGAACGATCATAAAATGTTCCAACTCTTCTTTGATCTTATTCTTTCTGCGAAGACCTGCGGTATCGATAAATATATATTCTTTTCCGTTGTACGTGATCTCTGTATCCACCGCATCACGGGTAGTACCTGCAATATCGGATACAATCAGTCTATTCTCCCCTAAAAGCTTGTTGATGATGGAGGACTTTCCTACATTGGGTTTACCAACAATAGCCACACGGATTCTGTCATCCTCTTCTTTTTCACCATCATCTTCCGGGAAATAAGAAGACACTACTTCCAGCATATCGCCGATTCCCAGTCTGTTTACAGCTGATACCGGATAGGGATCACCGATTCCAAGATTATAAAATTCATATACATCTGCCATGTATTTTTCGAAGCTGTCCACCTTATTTACCACAAGCACTACCGGCTTATGACAGCGGCGAAGCATGTCCGCAACCTTAGCATCAGCGTCCTGAAGTCCCTGCTTTACATCCACCAGGAAAATGATCACGTCAGCAGTAGCCATAGCAATCTCAGCCTGCTCTCTCATCTGAGAAAGGATAATATCATTACTGTCCGGTTCAATACCGCCGGTATCGATCAACGTGAAGCTTCTGTTAAGCCAGGTAACATCCGCATAAATACGGTCTCTAGTAATACCCGGCGTATCCTTAACGATTGATATATTCTGACCTGCCAACACATTAAACAGTGTGGACTTTCCTACATTGGGTCTTCCTACAACTGCAACTATGGGCTTGGATTTTCTATTTGCCATCTTTTCCTCCATTTCAAAAACCATAAACACAAGGGAATTTTCTATTCTCCCAGTACACTTTGAATAAAATCATATCCGCTTGATTTTACAATATTAATGGGCACTTGTAAAGCATTTTCAAGCTCTGATTTGGTATAATCATCCAAAAATACCTCCTCACCGCTGCGCAGTACATTCTGGGGCAAGAGTAAACGGGAGCCCAGCTCCTTGCCCTGTAACTGCTTTAAAATATCCTGACCGGTCAAAAGCCCAGACACGGTGATCAATTCTCCAAAGAACTCATTGATGATTTCATACACATGGATCTTTAATCCTGGCAGCACAGCACTCATCTCTTCCGCCATTTTCTTAATATAGGGATATGCCAGCCGGCCTGTTGCGATGGAGATCTCTGATACAAAATCTTTCTTCTGAAGGCTTCCATCCTCCTTCAGATTCTTCATACCATCTTCGAACTCCTCCTGCTGTAGTCGAAGCATTCCCACACCATTCTCCAACTGCAGATAGCCATCATATCGTTCTTCTTCCGGCAGCTCCCGCCCCGCAAGAATATACCATTCATCACTGGCATGTATAAAATGCAGCCCATACTGTTCAAATAGCTTCTTCTGCCAGCCTTCAATGGTATCGATCACCTTTTCCGCATCCTCCTTGGTAAATGGCTCCAAGGGATATAAACCATCACGATATTTGGACAAGCCCACAGGCACCACAGAAACGCTTTTCAGATGGGGCAGATACTTGGTCAATTCCCGGATACTGAACTCCAGCTCCTCACCGTCATTAACAC